>QIGV01000076.1 GCA_003230085.1 Gammaproteobacteria bacterium | reverse complement strand
TTAACATGAATACCTGTTACTTAAAAATACCTGTATTTAACATCCTGCTTCTTGCCAGTCTACTCATTCCGCTACCTGCAGTCGCCGGCGGTAGCCCCGAAACTACCCTGCTCGTAGTCAACGCCGACTCCCCTCTTTCACTGACTGTAGCCAACATCTATACCCGCCTGCGTGAAATACCGGGAAACCACGTCGTCTGGCTGCATGACATTCCCTCACTCGGGAAGGTTGATATGAAGACCTTCCGCGAACGTATATGGGGACCTGTCCGGAAATACATGGATGAGCAGGGTCTTAGTGAAAATATTGATGCTATCGTCTACTCTGCCGACTTTCCCTATGCTGTTGATCTTCGCCAGGAACTGAAACGACACAAGGTCAAACCTCATGAACATACCGGTCTAGATGCTTCACTCACTGGCCTGACCTTCTTTGCCCGGCAGGTTGAAAGTAATCGAATCGATTACCTGTCACGATATTCCAATCGCTATTACCGCCGGGACCTGACGGCTAAGGTTTCGTTTGTGGAGGATATGAAGAAGGAGGATAAAAAACAGCTCAATGAGGCAAGATATGCACTAGGAAAAAAAGATTATCAAGCCGCCTGGAAAAGCCTCTTATCACTTGGCGCTAAATACCCGGACAGGGCCACGATTTTGCTTCCAATAGCGGAAGCCGATGCAGGCCTTGAAAGGCGAAACAAGGCCATAAATAGTCTGAAAAAACTGGAAGCACTTGGTTTCAACAATAGCCTGGTGCTTCGAAACAGTAAACACCTGAAATATCTTCGCAATGATCCGGAGTTCATGCAAATTCTCCAAAGTATGGACACCCCCTCTTCCCGATTTGAAAAACCGCATGGATTTCGCAGCCGCTATCACTGGAACCGCTACTCACTGGCCCTGTCCGGCAATGCATCGGATCAATATTATCTGAGTGCCATGCTCGCCTATACAGGCCAACGCGGCAACAGCCTGCCAGAAATCAAATACTACCTGGAGCGATCTGCAACCAGCGACGGCAGCCACCCGAACGGGACTGTATATCTGATGGAAAATGGTGACGTACGTGCTGAGGCACGTCACCCCTGGTACAGCGAAACCTGTGATCTTCTGAAAAAGATGAACAGGAAATGTGAGATTCTGGCACAAGAGGTGGGGAGCAAGAGAGGTATTCTTCCAGAGAACCGTCGCGACATCATTGGCCTGGTTACTGGTACTCGAGGTTTCAAATGGAATGCTTCAAATAGCAAACTGTTACCCGGCGCCATCGCCGATTCCTTTACCAGCTATGGTGGTGATTTTAATAATAAACATCAAACCAAGCTGACTGAATTCCTGCGTCAGGGGGCAGCGGGTTCAAGTGGTGCTGTTACAGAACCCTATAATTTCCCCGAGAAATTTCCTTTACCCTTGATGCATTATTACTACGCCCGTGGTAGCTCCCTCGCTGAAGCCTGGTATCAGGCTGTGGCATCACCCTACCAGGCAATCCTGGTCGGTGATCCACTCGCACAGCCTTTTGCTGAATTTTCCAAACCACGGCTTGCCCGCCCAAATCCAGATAAGCCCTGGCAGGGAAAGGTGTATTTGTATGCAGAAACCAGCCCAGGCAACAGCCAAAAAATTTCACAACTGGAACTCTGGGTAGATGGTCTTCCCATCAGCGAGGCTCCTGCAGGCAAACCCCTGATATGGGATACAGGGAAAGTGAGTGACGGATACCATGACTTGCGTCTGGTTGCTGTTGATGGTGGTTCAATAGAAACGCGCAGCTACAGGCGTTACAGTATTTACATTTCAAATAAGACGATCGACTTTGAGGTAAATGTCAAAAATAATGAACCCACTTATTATGAAGACATTGTGATAACAGGCAATGCAGCGGATACCAAATGGATAGAGATTTTTCAGGGCTCGCGAGTACTCGGCAGCACAAAAGTCGCAAACGGAGACTGGAAAATCATGGTTCCGACCGAGAAACTCGGAATCGGGACAGTTTCGCTCTCTGTGATTGCAACGGGGACAAACGGTGATCGCATTTATACAAAACCACTTTGGCTGACTATCAAGCCGGCACCCGACAGCCCGGCAGTTAATGGGGACTTTTCAGGGGAGCCCGGTTTGCTCACTACCTTGCAGTACAAAGACACAGGCATCGAATTTCGAAAAATAGAAAACCTGAATGGTCGGTATAACAAGTTGATTAATAAAAAAGCACTGCTGGAAAATGTTCAGATCGATGGCCAGTTCCGTGTTGAGGAATCAGGTTTTTATCAGATGACTGTCAATACTAAAGGAGCAATCTTAATCGGTGTTGATGGCCAGATGCACCAGAGAGAAGCCACGATGGAAGAATACGGGCTGCTATACATCCCAGTATTCCTGGATAAAGGCTGGCACAGTATATATATTGAACCGTCTCCCGAGGGGATGGATAAGCTGTCTATTTTAATATCTGGACAGCAAGTGCCAGTGATGCTAGGCGGAAAGCATATCCGGTCTCGCAACACTCCAGAAATTACCGTGCCGGATTAATAATTGTGGTGCAATATATAGTGGTATTAACAAGTAGATGATGGTAAAAGCGGTCATTGAATTTCTAATTCTTCATTACGATTTATAATGACAAAAACTAACGATATCACCCAACACAGTAATTCCGATTACTCTACCCCTCATAGTACCGAAAATCACACGCCAGTGTATATTTTTCTGCACATGCCAAAGAGTGCGGGGACTACTTTTCGGGTACACGTCGAGAATAACCTCGAGAAAGACGAAGTGTTGCCACTCTACGTCAATAACGACCGTCGTTTTCTAGAGCGCGACTACGTCCATGATTATATTCGCTCGCTACCAGATGAACGTAAGGCAAAACTAAAGTTGATATACGGTCATGAGGCCTACTTCGGTATACATCGTTTGCTGGGGAGAGAAGGGAAATATTTCACATTTCTACGCGATCCGCTACCACGCACTATCTCGTGGTACAATTATTGTCGGCAAAATAATTCGTGGAATGACGAAATAATAGAGAAATACATTGACAAGGGCGCTACACCAACCCTGAAGCAATGGTTGCAGTACACCCCCTGGGTGTGGAACGAGGCGATAGGCTACTTTGCAGATTATGGGTATTGTCAACGCAAGGCATCATATAAACCAGGAGATCTTGATGAGCTACTCAATAAGTTCTTTTTCATTGGCCTGACGGATACCTTCGATGACGATGCACTGTTCATCTACAACCTTCTCGGCGTACACCAACACTTCTTTAAAACCCAGAACGTCTCAAAACAATACTTCAAGCAAGATAACAAGGAAGACATTGCGGATATCGTCTCTACTAAAAACCAATATGACTTCGCCCTATACAAAAAAGCTGTTGACTATCACCTCGACAAAATGGTGGGACGCACCTATCGCTACAAGGTCGTGTGGATGCGGCTAATTCGTGCCATCTCACCGATCATACGAAGCACCCATCGCATAATTAAAAGCAAATGACAAATGGGTCTTCGGAAAAAGTGGAATCCACATGACTAGTAAATACAAACTAGGGACACAAATGCGGACTGGTGCACTTTGGGTTTATCTCCAGGGGGGGCTTAGTTCTTTTATCAATTTCATCGCCGGGATCATCCTGGCCCGTATACTTGAACCTGGTGACTTTGGTGTTTTCTACGCAGTAACTGCCTTCACGTCACTGTTTCTGCTACAGACCAGATTTGGTATCCCCGCGTCATTGATCAAGCAAAAGAATGTGACCGATGCACAATGGAACTCAGCTTTTTGGTTTATGCAAGGCATTGCACTGCTTAGTGTTCTGGTGATCCTTGTACTATCTGGTTGGTTACAGGGATTCTATGGTGATGATCGATTCACTCCCATCATGTGGTTAATGGCGGCCACTCTCATGCTTGCCCCCATAACTGCAATTTTTGATACAAGACTAAGGCGGGATATGGACTATAAAACAGTCAGTAGGGTGCAAATTATCGTTGGGTTACTTTCGGTAATTGTAGGTATAATTTCTGCACTCATGGGTTTTGGTCCTTTCAGTTTCGTGATCGCTGGGATCATATCTGGAATAGTATTCGTCATACTGCTTGCGAGAAGAACCTCATGGCGACCTAAATGGACTGTTGACTATCGAGGTCTCGGCCCGATATTGAGTTATGGCTGGAGATTGCATTTAAATAATTCGTTAAACATGGGCAGCAGAAAAGTAGACACTATGCTCATCGGTAGCATGATGGGTACTTCTGCTCTTGGTATCTATACTCGTGGCCTAAACTCAGCACAAATGCCAGTAACAGAGATCGCTGGCCGCCTATACCAATTGTTCTTCTCAGGCCTGTCAAGGATACAGGGTGACATGGAGCACACAATACGAATGTATAAGAAGTTGTTGTGTGCAATGACTAGCGCAGTATTTCCTTTCCTGTTAGTCTTTATTTTTGCAGCAGACGGGTTTATAAATGTTCTTTATGGCGAAAAATGGTTGCCTGCCTCTAACATACTCCAGATCCTGGCTTTGGGAGCAATGCCTCAAGTAGTCTCGATTACTATGGGGGCACTCGCAGATGCTCAGAACCTTGCATCCAAGGAGATGCCTATTCAGTTTTTAAGCTTGATACTCACAGCATCCGTTGTCTGGATTGGAAGCAGTTGGGGCTTGACTGGCATATCCATTGGAATTGCACTAAATATGGTCTTACTGATGCTAATGATGCAGCGGATGCTATCACACTCTCATGTGAACTTGAGGTGGAGTATTCTGATGGAGGGTATTGCTCCAGCAATAACTGGAAGCGTCGTCGCTTCGTTAGTTGCTTTCTCGACCGCCAACATGCTCGAACCAATCTTTGAATCGACGGGCTTCATATATCTTAGTGTAATGACGTCTATGATCTTTCTATCGTACGGATCCACGCTCCTGGTTCTGTCCAGATTTTTTCCAAATAACGAAGCACTGGCGGCCAACGTAGAGATGTTCTATGAGACTCTGTTGAAACTTCGCAGTAAACTTCCTAGAAAACAAGACAGTTCGGTCTCATAAAATGTAGATGACTAAGGTTTGAGTAAGCAAGTTACATCATACGTACCCGAAAAGATAACCTGATATGTATCGACTCTCTATACAAAGAAATCCGGTAAGTATACGTGTTGCATGCGAGTGACATTGCTTAGTTGTTCTCGTGGTTGCAGATGAATCGAAATACGTATCAAGATGGGATAAACCAGCATGCAACACGAGAACAATGAGCTCATTTCCATATTAATGCCTGCCTACAATGCAGCGGAGTTTCTCCCACTGAGCGTGCAAAGCGTTTTGGATCAAAGCCATAATAGGTTTGAGCTTATAATCGTGGACGATGGATCTGAAGATGAAACATTGGAGATAGCCAGGAGATTAGCGAAAGAAGATGAAAGGATTAAAGTTTTCACCAAGCAGAATGCCGGTTGCTCTGCTGCGCGTAATTATGGATTAAAACATTCAAATGGATCACTTATTGCCCTATTAGATGCTGACGATACCTGGCATTCAACATTTCTTGAAAGTATGTATTGTGCCTTGTCTGAACATCCGGAAAGTTGTCTTGTCTACTGTGGTTGGCAAAACCTGGGTGTTAGCAAAGACAGAGGGAAACCGTATGTACCTCCAGATTATAATGAAGGACCGGACAAGAATCTAAGTCTATTGAATGGGTGTCCATGGCCTATTCATGCAGCCCTAACTCGGAGGTGCCTGATAGAGAAAGCAGGCGGCTTTAATGAAAATCTACATACGGCAGAAGATTATGACTTATGGCTCAGGATAGCAATGGGTAATAAAATTGTACGTGTACCAGAGGTATTAGCATATTACCATCACTACGGACATGACAATGCTACAGCAAACCACGCGCTTGTTGCTATAGATCAACACAAGGTCCAACGGGCTTACCTGGCATCTAATACTGATGCCCTACACTCTTTGGAACGGCGGCGTGCAAAGGCACTCATCAGCAAACAATTACTCTATCGTGGTTTTGAATGTTACTGGCACCAGGATTTACCGGCAGCGCGAAAAATATTCCGGCATGCAATGAGGTTTGGACACGGTACGCTTCGACAGTGGGTTTACATGCTGCCAAGTATCTTACCCTATCAATTGCACAAGAATATTTTAAAATTAACTACTCGGCAAGAATCTTCGGGTAGTCATTGAGGCAGTGCTTAATCAAATTCCCGGGTTTTCCTGGTTATGAAAGTGCTCTTCTTCCCTACATTTATTGGGCTATTCAGACCCATCTGCTGGATGATTGAGGCGATAGAGAATTTCCATCTTTAGAAATCTTTCTGATAATATTATATTCCAATGTATTCACTGATTAAATGAAAATATCGCAGACTGAAATAATGAGTGCATCTAAAACTAAGATCCTTAGATTAGGAGGTATAAATAGTGACAATTAGAAGTATTCTCAGCCGCACACTTGCTATCATCTTATTTTCTTTTGTATTTACCGAGAGTGTGGCGACCAAATGGCCGACCACGGAGTCAGAATTTGCTATGTTACCACCTTATTGCAAGGCTAGGCAGGGACGCCAATATGGTCTAAAAATGTCTGAAGCAGAGATTCAAAAGTGGAAACGGGCATTGGGGCCTGGTTTTAATAATGTACACCATTTCTGCGCTGGTTTGAATACGCTTTATATATTGAACAAAAAGGTCAATGGAGCAGGTAAAGCTGAACTTGGAGGAGTACTCAAAGAGTTTGAATATACTCAAACACATTCATCAAAAAACTTCCCATTACAGCCTCGAATAAGCGTAGAGAAAGGAAAGCTCTTGCTGCGCCTTAATCGCATAGGAGAAGCCATTTCAGAGTTCCAGCAGGCGATGAAACTGAAACCTAGCTATACGTCTTCCTATGCGGCTTTGAGCGATTACTATGTAAAGATCGGGTTACTTGATAAAGCCGAAAGTATACTCAAGGAAGGGCTAAAATACTCTCCAAATTCGAAAAAGTTGAAACGACGATTGAAGAAACTACAGTAGCCTGTACGTGAAAGATTCCACACTATAAAAATTGAGCGGCCGTCGCAAATAACATTGGATTCTCATGCTAGATCCCATAACAAAATTTCTGACATCTAGCTATAATAAGACTGGCACCCTCTCTTCGCCTCGCCCAATCGTATTGATGTATCACGGAACCACATTAAGTAATCCTTCGTCAGAATATTCCATTCAATCTGATAGATTCGCAGAACATTTAAAATACATCGATAAGAATGGCTGGCAAACGATACTATTCAGAGATCTTTTATCAGATGCTCCATTGGCCCCAAAGACGATCATTCTCACTTTTGATGATGGATACGCCAATAACTACGATGGGGCATTTATACCCATACTGGATTATGGCATGAAAGCAACATGGTTCATTACCACGAGTTGTA
>QIGV01000189.1 GCA_003230085.1 Gammaproteobacteria bacterium | reverse complement strand
GGTGTAGCAGTTAATGATGGACTCCCCGGTCCGCTGTGGCGACAAATGACTACGTTATTTCAGTCCTACAAGGAAAGCTATTCTGAACCTGCGGCATAATCCTTGATTCGTTGGATGGGAGTGCACCAAGAGTGTGATTAAGACGGTAGCGATGACGGAAAATATTGATACTCTGCTCGAATTTCCCTGTGACTTCCCAATCAAAGCGGTAGGTAAGTCTTGCGAAAACTTTGATGCTCTGGTCTTCAATTTGGTGAGTCCTCACGCCCCTGATCTGGGCGAGGGAGCCATTTCCACCCGAACCAGCGCTCGGGGAAATTACCTCTCGGTGACTATCATGGTGCGCGCCACCAGTCGTGAACAACTGGATACCATATACCGTGAGCTGACGGCCTGCGAGCAAATTATGATGGTTTTTTAGAACCCTCTGAATAGTGCTGGAACAGATGGATTGCAAGATAAAATTTTTCTGCTCAAAGTAAAACTTCGAGTAATAATAAACCATTGTAAAAATAGTCAATGCAGCGTCGGTAAATATTAGATGTCAGACTCCGTTTCACGAATGAGTTGAGGTTCCTTTAGTGCATTCTCTAGTTATTCGAAAATTGGGCGCCCAAGAATACGCCCCGGTCTGGAAAGCCATGCAATCCTTCACTCAACAGCGCAGCACCAGCACAAGGGATGAGGCCTGGCTGGTTCAGCACCCTCCTGTTTTTACGCTTGGGCTAGCAGGAAAAAGAGAACATGTGCTTGATGCCCGAGAAATCCCCGTTTTAAAAACAGATAGGGGAGGACAGGTGACATACCATGGGCCCGGACAATTGATTGTTTATCTCTTACTGGATTTGAGGCGACATTCAAAGGGCGTACGGCAGCTAGTCAATGCGACAGAAACAGCAATCATCAATATGCTGGCCGAACTTAACATCCAGGCCCACAGCCGACCTGAGGCCCCCGGGGTCTATGTCGGAGATAAAAAAATTGCCGCGCTGGGATTCAGAGTGCGGCGTGGCTGCTGTTACCATGGCCTGAGCCTGAATATTGATATGGACCTGATGCCATTTACCCGCATTAACCCCTGTGGATATGCCGGACTCGAAGTTACCCAGATCAAGGACCTGGGGAATACGGCTGACTGCGAGCTGATCTCGGATGCACTGCTTAGACAACTGCTGCAGGCCCTGCACTACGATAAATTAGTGTTCACTGAAAGCAACCACCTTCCGGTATAATAAGCGGTGCGTCTCCCCTTCAACCCACCCGATAATAACTGAATATCATGTCAACAGAAAAGAGCATCCCTCAAGGGGGTACAATAAAGAGCACCCCTCAAGAGAGTATTATAAATAGCAAGGCCAGCCCAATACGCCAACGTGGCAGAGAAAAGGTTTCCCGCATCCCGATAAAGATAGAGCCAACGACGCAGACCGCACGTAAACCGAAATGGATACGGGCCAAGGCTGCCAATAACCCTACTGTAAACAACCTTAAATCCATTTTGCGGCAAAATGGTTTGCATACCGTCTGCGAAGAAGCAGCCTGTCCCAATCTGGGAGAATGCTTTGGTCACGGCATCGCTACATTTATGATCATGGGGGATATCTGTACACGACGCTGCCCCTTTTGTGATGTCGCTCATGGAAAACCACTACCCCTGAACCCTGCAGAACCAGAGAAACTTGGCCGCACAATCAACGCAATGGGACTAGCCTATGTGGTGGTTACATCAGTTGACCGCGATGACTTACGTGATGGCGGTGCAGCCCATTTTCAGGTGTGCATCCAGTCAATCCGCCAGCATAATCCCAAAATCCTCATTGAAATCCTGGTACCAGATTTTCGCGGGCGGATGGAAAGTGCCCTTGAAATCCTTCAGCAGACACCACCGGATATCTTCAACCACAATCTAGAAACAGTACCCAGACTTTACAAACAGGCACGGCCCGGCGCTGATTACCAACATTCCCTAGCATTACTGTCCAGTTTCAAGCAAACATGTCCTGGAATACCCACAAAATCCGGGCTGATGCTGGGACTGGGCGAAACCATAGAAGAGATACATCAGGTCATGAAAGATTTGCGGGCCCACGGTTGCGATAACCTGACGCTAGGGCAATACCTGCAGCCCAGCAAGTTCCATTTACCCGTAGAACGTTTCGTAACGCCGGAAGAATTTGATCAATTGGCCTTGATCGCAAAAGAGATGGGGTTCACCAATATTGCCAGCGGGCCCATGGTGCGTTCTTCTTATCATGCCGACCGACAGGCAGCTGGGGAACGTATCACGTAGCGTGATATTCAATTACATCGTATATGAAAAATTATCGCCTTCTGAAATTTTAATCATAATTTATAGGTGTAATCACGGGACCTGAATCCCAGCAAGGGACACTCTATCCCCTTCGTTAACGCCATCACCTTGAACATATCCCCCATTTCGCCCGGTAACATCAGCTTCCTGATTTGCTGGGCTAAAGTGATACTATGGTGTTGGTCATCGTCGTTAAATGACGCCATCGTGGCGATGCCGCAATCCTCCAAAAACCCAGCCTGTGTGGTGTATCCACTAATGGACAACCCTTGCTCATGGGCTGTCTGAGCAAGCGCTGTAAAATCTACATGTGTCGTAATATCCTGCAAACCAGTGAGAATAAGGGGATCTTTATGGGCACGATGATGATAAAAACACATCAGGGTACCTTCCCCTCGTTGAGGATGATAATACTCCTGTCGGGGGTAACCATAATCAATGATCAATGCCATACCCCTGTTGATCAACCGCGCAATACTGCTGATCCAACTGAGTGCGGCCAGATTAATTTCAAAGGTATAGCCTGAAAAAAACGAGTCCTTTCCCATCGCATTAATCACCTCGTCCACAGCCTGGGTCAGCGAAGCATGGCTGATTATACCTTGCTGGTGTATAAAACGACCATCATCGTCACACCCGATATAAATTTCCCGTATACCACTCTCCGTCTTGACCAGACGATGGATCGGCATGGCATCCAGCACCTCATTCGCCAGCACAACGCCACAAAATCCTTCCGGAGGCAAATGGTCTAGCCAGGAGATACGCGGCATCAGGTGTGGCACTTGTTCTTGCAACATATTACGCTGGCGATCACGCAAGTCCGCACTGGTCTCAAGAATCCGGTAATTCACGGGCAGGTTTCCAACAGCCTCAAGGTTGTTCAATATTTCCAGCGCCATGGCGCCGGATCCTGCGCCAAACTCCAGGATATCCCCGCCGCCGATAGACTCAAGCACCTGCCCACACTGACGAGCAACACAATGTGAAAACAGGGGCGATATCTCCGGCGCGGTGAGAAAATCGCCCGCTTCTCCGAATTTTTGCTTGCCGGCGCTATAATAACCTAATCCCGGTGCGTACAGGGAAAGCTCCATATAGCGAGCAAAAGAGACTTGGCCTCCCGCCGCTTCGATTTCCTCCTGAATCAAGCGACATAGCAAATCGCTATGGGCCTGCGCTTCCGCATCGGGCTCTGGTAATTGAAAATGTTCATCACGCTTCATCTTAGATAACGATCTCGCATTTCATCATCAAGTTCATTTATACTCAATGCAGAAGCGGCTATCGGCGAAGAAGTAAAGTGGAAAACCATCAAGAACTTAAAGAAAAAGTTGCCCTGATCACGGGCGCTGCCCGTCGGGTAGGCGCAGTCATTGCGCGTACGCTGCATGCCGAAGGGATGAATGTAGTACTGCATTATCTGTCCTCTCACAAAGAAGCTGAAAATTTACGGGATCAACTCAATAATATCAGGCCTGATTCCGCAATCACGCTCACCTGTGACCTGCATGACACATCGGCACTGGCCCAACTGATAGAACAGAGTATACAGCCATGGGGAAGGCTCGATGCCTTGGTCAACAATGCCTCAGCCTTTTATCCAACCCCGGCAGGCACCATAACAGAGGAACACTGGGAGGATCTCATTGGCAGCAACCTCAAAGCCCCTTTATTCCTCGCGCAAAACGCAGCATCCTCCCTGAAAAAATCTCATGGTTGCATTGTCAATATTGCAGACATCCATGC
Organism: Gammaproteobacteria bacterium; assembly: GCA_003230085.1. Taxonomy (GTDB): domain Bacteria; phylum Pseudomonadota; class Gammaproteobacteria; order SZUA-140; family SZUA-140; genus SZUA-140. Next base: position 3,445 of record QIGV01000189.1, on the reverse strand, counting down.
CGAACGCCCTCTGAAAAACTATACAGTATATTGCGTCGCCAAAGCAGGCCTTATCATGCTCACTAAATCGCTGGCTCGTGAACTGGGGCCGGAAATTCGCGTGAATGCCGTGGCCCCGGGAGCGATATTGTGGCCTGAAAAAGCGCTTGAAGAAAGCGTCAAACAACGAATTATTGCGTGTACTGCCCTCAAGCGCCAGGGGGAACCTGATGATATTGCTCGGGCCATTCTGTTTCTGATCCGCGATGCAAACTATATCAGCGGCGCAACAATCACAGTAGACGGCGGTCGAACCCTCAGTGACTGATCTACCAGGGAAAAGCTATTCTTTTGATTTGCTGGTCTGGGTCAGTAAACAGTGCCCATAAATCCTTATAACACTCCCCGCTGAGTGGGTGACTTTCATCGCCGGCTAATTCTGCCAGAGGCGCCAGGACAAAGGCATAGCGAGTGATTTCATCACGGGGAATTTTGATTTTCCCGTTATCAATAACAGCTTTCCCGCATAGTAGGAGATCCATGTCCAGCGTGCGGGATGAAAACGGGCTGCTACTACGCACCCGTCCATGAGTTTGTTCGAGCTCATGGAGAAAATCATTAATCTGATTAACATCCTCATCGCTGTCAAATGCAGCGACAAGATTATAAAAATCATCCCCGTCAAAGCCGACCGCATGACTTTCATAGACACCAGAGAGCATGACATCGGGGTAGCGGCCCCGCAGATCTAGAACGCCTGATCTGATATTGGCTTCACGGTCAATATTACTACCAATACTGACATAAATACGCGGCATGCTTACACCCGAACACCGCGCTCAATAATCACGCCCACATCACGGGCACCACGTATGGCACCCTTTTTGTTGATCTGCAAGCGCATCCAGGGAATATTAAACTCATCCATCACCAGGGCCACCACACGTTCTGCAAGGGTCTCAACCAGCTGGAAATCGCTGTTCTCAACAAAATGTATCACGGCCTTGGCAACCGCCTTATAATTAAGTGTATCCTCAATAGCATCACTCTGGGCCGCCTTGTGAATATCGGTAGCCATATCCAGGTCCAGGCTGATGGTCTGCTTTACCCGACGCTCCCACTCGAAAATACCAATGATGGCGTCAACCTTGAGGTCACGAAGGTAGATGATATCCATGGTTATGATAACCCGTTCTTATGTCTTCTGAAATTCATGCTATTTCACCGGCAATCTGCTATCTTTCATATAATCTGCACTCATCAAATCATAATCCTTAATCAGACACAATGATACTGACTACCTCACTGGTCATTTTCGCCTATCTGGCGGGTTCGCTGTCTAGCGCTATCATCATGTGCAAGCTTTTTTCATTACCGGATCCCCGCTCCCAAGGCTCGGGCAATCCCGGCGCCACCAATGTATTGCGCTTTGGCGGCAAGAAAATTGCTATTCTGGTGCTTACGGGAGATGTATTGAAAGGTTTGATTTCGGTGTTAATTGCCAGCTATGTTGGTTTAACTGCAACTGGTATTGCACTGGTGGGGGTGTCTGCATTTCTGGGTCATTTGTATCCTGTTTTTTTTAAATTTCAGGGCGGTAAAGGTGTTGCCACGGCTCTAGGCGTTTTACTGGGCATATCATGGCTGCTGGGTGTGGCCATCATCGCCACCTGGCTCGTCACGGCCGTGATCTTTCGACTTTCATCCCTGGCAGCTATCACCGCAGCAATCAGTGCCCCGTTCATCACTTGGCTGATTCAGCCTACCCTGGCTTATGTGGCCGCAACAAGCCTGATGGGGTTGCTCCTGCTCATGCGCCATAGAAGCAATATCAAAAATTTGTTGCAGGGAACGGAGCCTCGAATTGGGGGGGAATGAGCAATTGTTGGGGTTCAGGACACTCCTATTAAGAAACTTTTTTCTCGATTAAAAGTATCCGTTAAACTGGGGGAGGTTCACTCTTCCTATCAATTGAGTCTGCCCCCTTTATTACGCTCTTTATTATGCTACAGGTTCGTTATACCTCATTGAGCACCGAGATCAAATTTAAATACTTGACGAACGGGATAAAGTCTCTATCGGAAAAAAGTAATGGGAGTTGGTTATCGATGCAGAAGGTAGCAATAATTATATCTGTTGTTTTTCTAATTGTGACTCCCTTTTTTCTCAGGGCGCGATAGTTGTCTGCACATTTGGAAGCCATTGCATTGCCAAACATGTCGTACTGGTCTAAGGTCGCTAGTGTTTTCTTAGCTCTGTTGTAATCCTTATCGTTTCTGAATCCTTGGAGTATCTCCAGAAATATCATGTCGCCGATGGCAACTGTTCCATCGGCAAGTGCAGCATCTAGCATATTAGTTTCTTCGTTTTTTCTGCCATTGAAATAATCAATCCAAACGCTGGTATCAACTAATATCACTTTCCGCTTCTCATTTCATCTAAATCACCTTCCCATTTAAGTTTTCCTCTCAGTTTTCGTATAGCTTGTTGTTTATTCTGCTTCACTAATAGTTTAAGCCCAAGCTCTACGGCTTCCTTCTTTGTGGTTAATCCGGTAACTTTTAGGGCATCAGACATTAATTGGTCGTCAATCACTATGTTGGTTCTCATGCAGCACCTCGTGTGTATAATTAACATAATATTACACACTCTAGCATGGCAAAAAAAACATAACAAGCGACCGATAAAGGGGTTCAGTCTGCCCCTTTAGAGGGAACCTGGCGCGCGCAGTTCTTCCAGGGACCAGCGTGCACGCGCATTGAATGCAGACGGCTCGGATTGTCCCGCCTGTATTCTGAGGCAACCGGCATAGGCGATCATTGCGGCATTGTCTGTGCAGTATTCCAGACGGGGATAAAATAGCTGGATATTTTCCTTCCTGGTCAGAGTATTCAGGCCTTCTCTCAGGGCCTGGTTGGCACCCACACCACCGGCGACAACCAGCCGTTGCAAGCCGGTTTGTTGTAGCGCGCGACGACATTTGATGGCCATGGTCTCAACAACGGCCTGCTGAAAAGCGGCGGCGATATCCGCCCGGGTCTGCTCATCATCGCCACTGGCCTGCAAGGTATTGACGGCATAGGTCTTCAAACCACTGAAACTGAAATCCAGGCCTGGCCGGTTGGTCATCGGGCGGGGAAACTGAAAGCGCTTTGTATTACCCAGACGAGCCAGTGCCTCAAGTGCCGGGCCGCCCGGATAGGACAAACCCAGCAGTTTGGCTGTTTTGTCAAAGGCCTCGCCCACCGCATCATCCAGGGTATCACCTAGTATCTGATAATGTCCCAAGGCCTCAGCTTTGATCAGGAGGGTGTGCCCGCCCGATACCAGCAGGGCCAGGAATGGGTATTGTGGTGCAGGATCTTCCAGCATGGGGGCCAGCAGGTGACCCTCCAGGTGATGCACGCCGATAGCGGGGACATTCCATGTCCAAGCCAGGCTCCTGGCCATAGCAGCGCCCACCAGC
>QIGV01000218.1 GCA_003230085.1 Gammaproteobacteria bacterium | reverse complement strand
GCAAGGTACTCAGCGGCATCTTCGACATCGCGGCGCAGGTAGTCACCTATCCTTTCCGCCTCTTCAAGGGTGAGTTCCTCCAGTTCAACAGCCTTCTCCTTGGCATATTCGATTGCCTGACGCAGGCGGGGCGGAGTCTCATGCCCTACTTTCTCAAACGCGGTCTTGACCCGTTCCATCATACGGTTGTAGCAGTGAATCAGCTTATCATTTTCAGGTTGTTGTTTTGTCATCTTCCACCTACCTAGCAAAAACACAGGAATAATTGTATAGGCTGGCTTTCACCGAGCCTCCTGAGGATACTATATCAGTTCGGCGCAGTGTCTTGGCATTTCCTGCCATTTCCTGCCAACCTTGTAGAAATCAATTATATTACGCTCCCTTCGGCTGCCTTCCAGAATAATGACCTGCGATGGCAAACCATCGGGCAACAGGCTAAAATGGCTGCCAGCATCTATAATAATGGCCCATTGGTCCGCTTCCCTCGCCAGTTCCAAGATTTAATGATTGATCAAGGACTCGCGGGGAGGCACCACTCAAAACATTCAACACTGACCAGAAAATTTTGATCATTCACCGCTATATATTTCTGGAAATCGTTAAACCCCAGCTTCTGATCTGTGCGATTCTGGCAGTAATCTTTGCAAGCTTCAGTTCAGCCGCATACCTGGCCGATGCTGCCCATGGTTTGCTGTCCGGCACTACTGTTATTTACATGACATTCCTGAAAACGCTGATCGGACTCGAGTCGCTACTGCCAACGGCCCTTTACCTTGCTATTATTATCGGTCTTGGGCGCCTGTATAACGATTCTGAAATGACGGCCTTGTCCGCCGCAGGATTCAGTGAGTTTCAAGTGCTGAAATCGGTGCTACCACTCGCAATATTAACCGCCATCCTCGTGGGCCTGTTTTCCATCTATCTACGCCCCTGGGCCTATCAGGCTGTTTATAAACTAGAGGCGCAGGCCCTGGCGGAACTGGACATCAATAAACTGGAGGCCGGACGTTTTTACAAGCTGGGACAGACCGAGAGCGTATTGTTTGCCGGAGAGATCAGTCACCAGCAAGGCCGTCTCGATCAAGTGTTCTTCCGTGAGGGTGACCGCGTTATCCGGGCACAAGAAGCCTATCTGGCTACATCTGAAACCGGTGCTGTCCCGGTGATGATTTTTATTAATGGGCGGGCATACAATCTTGACACTAAAGGGCATGAAGACCTGAAGATGACCTTTAAAAAACTGACACTTTATATCAACCACTTTGCTGACCCCAGCATCAACTATAAACGCAAGGCAGAACCGGTAACAATCTTGATGAAATCAGATTCTACAGGGGATATTGCAGAATATCAGTGGCGCTTCAACTTGCCACTCGTCACTATCATTCTTGCCCTGCTGGCCATACCACTGAGCCGCAGCCGCCCACGCCAGGGAAGATTCTCGAAAATGGCCATCGCCCTCCTGGTATTTGCTTTGTACTATAACCTGATCAGTATCGCCAAAACCTGGGTAGATCAGGGCCGCATTCCAGAATTCCCGGGGATCTGGGTAGCCCATGTAATCCCCGCTATGCTGCTGCTTATATTAGTCATGCAGCCCTATATCAAATATCGTTTCGGCCTTAAACGAGCGGCAGTGTCATGACGCCACACTATGCGTCTATTATCTCCAGGCATGGCCAGAAAATGAACGGCCTGGGTTAGCTATCATGGTCATCATTGATCGTTACATATCAATCACAATCCTCAAGGGTTGCGTCCTGATGCTGGTGATTTTGCTGGCCATATTCAGTTTTATGGAACTGGTAGAACAACTTGATGATGTCGGTAAGGGTAATTTCCAGGCTAGCGACGCCTTTAAATATATTCTGCTCAATCTACCCGCACGGATACTCGAAATTGCACCCATTGCGACGTTGATTGGCAGCATCGCAGCACTGGGGATACTGAGCAAGAACAGCGAAATGGTAGCCCTGCGTGCCAGCGGCGTTTCAATACACCAGATTTCAATATCGGTCCTGAAAACAGGCATTGCGATCATGTTCACCATGGTCTTCATCAGTGAATTTATCGCCCCACCGGCACAACAGTATGCAGAGGAGAAACGTATCCAGGCAGTTTCCAAAACCGGTGATCTGCTGAAAGACAATGGTTACTGGTCCAAAGACGGTCAAAAATACCTGAATATAAAACGGCTGCTACATGGTCGGATTCCAACGGACATCAATATCTATAAATTCGATGACGATGGCAATCTAGTCACCTATATCAATGCAGAGCATGCTGACATCAATAATACCAAGCAATGGAAGCTCCACAATGTGATACAGAAAGATTACAGCCACACAGATGTTACTACCCGTCAGTCACAGGAAATGCTTTGGCGTCCATTTTCTTCCCTGACCCAGCTAGGGCGGATGGAGCTTCCAGCCTCCAGTCTTTCCCCCTATGACTTGTATCAATATATTGAATACCTGCGCAATTCAGGTGAGAACACACAGCGCTTCGAAATTATGTTCTGGCAGAAGATCATGTTGTCCCCAAGCCTGGTAGCGCTGATGCTACTGGCTTTGCCATTTGTCTTTGGCTCACTCCGCTCAGCAAGTTTTGGACTGCGTATTGTCTTGGGCATCGTCGCTGGACTCGTCTACAGCCTGTTTAACCAGTTCATGGGTAATCTTGGACTGCTGATGAATTTCAACGCTGCACTGGCAGGAACCACGCCTATTCTTGTGGTGCTCATAATCAGCCTGTTTTGGCTGCGCAGGGTCCGCTGAATATAATGCCACACGTTGGCTCAAGCCCTATAGTGAGCCCGTAACATTATCCCCCGGCAATCTGAATTGCTGCGTACCCTGTATCACAAATTTTTCCTGCCCGGCATCATAGCCCCGCACAGTAACATCAAGCACCCGCCCTTGCGGGCTATCAGAAACACGGCACAGATGATATTGCGCACGCCTGCCAGGTTTCAATCCGATGCCCGATGCCGATGGCACGCCAATAACCGGCACACTGCCATAGCGGGTATCAATCCAGTTCATTGCAGAGCGATGGGAATGCCCATGCAAAATAATTTCAACACCACGCTTTCTTATGACCTCGCATACTGCATCGCCATCGGTCAAGCGCTTGCGCCAGCCGACAACACCTCGCATAGGCGGGTGGTGTATCAGCAACACGCGAACCAAATCCTGGGCGCCCGTTTCAAACAGCAATTGATCAAGTGATGCCAGCTGCACTTTCCCCAGGCGACCCGTTGCAAAAAAGGGTGGCGTAGGGCACGCGCTTGATACACTGATCAGAGCAAGTGGCCCCCTCACCCTGAGTGCTGGAAAAAATGCGCTCTGCGATTGAGTATGTGCCTGGTCTGACGCCATATACGGCGCCCATAATCCCAACGTTTCCTCCCATGGCGCCGTTACATATGTATCATGATTTCCTGGTATAATCGTCAGACGCTCCGGGACGGCAACAGATGGCAGCCATTCATTGACTTCCCGGCATTCCTCTGGCAATCCCAAATGCGTCATGTCACCCGTGATCACGATATGATCGGGCTGTAGCAAATGTAAATCCTGGAGCAGCAGCCGCAACACTTCAGGCCGGTGCTCTTCACGACGATGTCCGCGCCACGATAAATACCCGGTGATCCGCTTATTCAGCAGATCACCAGGATTAATGTCGGCAAGGGAGCTCAGGTGTGGGTCAGAAAGGTGTGCCAGGGTATACTCCGACACTGCCGGGGCACCAGATGAGCGAGCGGTATCATTGTGTTTTACCTGTGTCATCCGATCAGTATACGATATGCAGTTAAATCAGGTTAATATTTGGAGAATACCAGGACTCAATGAATCCCCCGACCCAACAATCCCCAGCAACAGCAGACATTACGCCCGGTCAGGCGCTACGTGTTGCGATTTTATCTAACCCTGACAGCGGCAGAAACAAGCAGGGCATGGAATGGATTGACCAGGCCCTTGGAAGCCACCCTGATATCAAACAGTTCCAGGCTCGAAATCCTGCAGAGATCACAACGGTCCTGTCTGATATCTCACGCTCTGAACCCGATATTCTGGCCATCAATGCAGGCGATGGCACCATTGCCGCAACCCTTACAGGCTTGATGGAACAGCAGCCCTTCACACGACAACCGATGTTGGCAATCTTGAATGGCGGCACAACGAATATGATTGCCTGCGATGTCGGCCTCAAGGGGAATGCGAAGCAATCCCTGGACAGGCTCCTGCACTGGGCGCGCGCTACCACCCCGGCTATCCAGCCTGTCCTTCGCCCACTGTTACGGATTCAGGTCGGCGCGAAGCAATCCCCACTGTATGGCATGTCTTTCGGTGCTGGCGCGATCATCAAGGGTATGGAATATTGTCAGCAAAAAGTTTTACGCCCCGGCCTGCGTGACAGCCTGGGACCGGGACTATGTGCACTGCGCATACTTTTAGCCCTGGCGCGCAATGACCACCGCTATGCTCCGCCGGTGACCATGGCACTCAGTACCCTTCCAGAAATTGCCAATAGCAACAGTCCAAGAGACTATTTCATATTAATGGTCACCACACTGGAGCGTCTTTTCTTTGGCACACACCCCTACTGGGGTGATAACAAGGGCGCCCTGCACTTCACAGCAATACAGTCTCACGCCAAGCACGCCCTGCGCACGATCCCCCCTATTTTCTGGGGACGCACCAACCGCCACGTCACACAGGAAAATGGCTACTGGAGTCAGAAAGTGGATTCATTGGAGCTCACCCTGGATGGGACTTTCGCTATTGATGGTGAGATATATTCAACAGATACTGATCAGGGCCCGGTGCGCATCACTCGTGGTGGCGAAATCAATTTTCTGCGCTTTGTAGACAATTGATGATGACACTACCGCGCACACCAACAGACTTGATCGATGTCATTGCGGACCAATGCACCACGGCACACGACCCCGCATTGGAAACATTAAAGGATGCGCTTATAAACCGCTATGGTGAGCACCTGCAAGCCATATTATTCTATGGCTCATGTCTGCGGGGTGGCAACCCGTTTGATGGACTGGTCGATCTTTATGTCATCGTTGATCACTATCGAAGTATCTATTCTAAAAGATCAATGGCTGTACTGAACGCCCTTTTGCCACCTAATGTTTTTTACCTCGAGGAAAAGATTCCGGAAGGGACCTTACGTACCAAGTATGCGGTCCTTTCAATGCAAGACCTGGACAGGGGCACCAGTCCGCGCTGGTTTCATTCCTATATCTGGGCGCGCTTCGCCCAGCCTACAGGCCTGTTATATTCACGCGACAAATCCACAACAGACAAAATCCATACTAACCTGGCCCAGGCGGTCATGACATTTATTGCCCGTGTCTTACCCCAACTCCCTGGCGAGTTCAAGGTCTCCGATGTCTGGGAAAAAGGTCTCAGCCTGACCTATCGTACCGAACTGCGCGCTGAGAAGGGTCGGCGTGGTGTTGAGATCTACCAGCATTATGAATCCTATTTTTGCAGCATCACTGCGATTGCTTTGAAGACATTTCCTGATGTCAGCATTGAAGGCGAAGGCAGTGGGTCATTCCGCCGGATCAATTCAAACCGGGCACAAGACTTTATCAACAAGGCAGGCTGGAGAACACGTATCATACAGGGCAAACTACTTTCGGTTGCCCGTTTACTGAAAGCTTTTTTTACCTTTGAAGGCGGGCTCGATTATATTATATGGAAACTGGAACGACACTCGGGAGCTAAAATTGAAATTACACCGCGCCTACGCCGCTATCCCCTGTTATTTATCTGGGGCCTGATGTGGCGCTTATACCGGCAAGGTGTCTTTCGCTAACTAGCTATCGCTCACCTTAATAAAAAAATGGACATGCCATCACCACATGACGCCAATATAAACTCGCCCATCGGACACAGCCCGGTTCGCAAGCAGGCACACCCCAATGTATGGCTCTTGATGGGACACAAGGCGGGGGATAATACCCAAGTGCTTGCCCTGGCTGAAGCCCTGGGATGGCCCTATGAGATCAAGCGTTTTGTCTATAAAAAAACAGAGTTGCTCAGTAATTTATTGCTGGGGCCCACGCTGGCGGGGATCAGAAAAAGCGCATCCACTCGGATGATGCCACCATGGCCCGATCTACTTATCACAGCCGGGCGCCGCAATGAACCGATTGCCCGATGGATTCAGAAACAATCTAATCATAGTACCCGTATCGTTCATATCGGACGCCCCTGGGCACAGCCGGCATGTTTTGATCTGATCGTCACCACACCGCAATATCAAATTCCATCTGCCCCGAATATACTCTGCAACACCCTGCCTCTGCATCGCATTACAAAAGAGCGCCTGGCGCAGGCAGCTGAAAAGTGGCAGGCCCGGCTTGCTCATCTTCCACGTCCCTACCTTGCAATGTTTGTTGGTGGCAACAGTGGCGTACACACTTTGGACCCAGCAACAGCCGAACGACTTGGCAGGGAGGCAAACGCGATGGCAGAAAGCATGGGGGGATCACTGCTGATAACAAGCAGCGCCCGCACACCAGCTGCCGCCTTCGCGATCCTGCGCGACACTATTCATGCACCGGCATCAATATTTGAATGGCAACCTGACAGCAAAGATAATCCGTATTTTTCCTATCTGGGACTTGCGGATGCCTTTATTGTGACAGGAGAAAGCATATCCATGCTTACTGAAGCCTGTATTACCCGCAAACCGGTGTATATTTTTGACTTGGTAGAACATCCCGTCTCTCTGCCTACATCTTCAAGCAAACAAAAAGAGCAGCGTCCGTGGTGGCTACGCATGGAGAGTTACCACTGGAAACCACTGACCCATCGATTGGCCATGGGCATCGGACCGCCGCGTATGCGACGCAACATCCGCATCATGCATCAAGATCTAATCGATGCCGGGCGGGCCGTCTGGCTGGGACAAATTTTTTCTACCGACTCTATCCCTCCGCCGTTGAATGAGCTAGAGCGTACCGCCGCTCGAATTCAATTATTCTTCACCCAAGAGGATGGATAAACCATGAATGACTCCGCAGAAAACAAGGTATCCAAATTTTATAATTCAGCTGGCTGGGAGACAAAAAATGAAATCACCGAGGATGCCAGAAGATGGGAAGATCTAAGAGAATATGCTGCTGAATATATTAAAAAAACCCGCTTGAGGGTTCTCAGCCATATACCCGACCATGGAGACAATATGCTCGACATGGCATCAGGGCCCATTCAGTACGCGGAATATCTTGAATACTCCAGAAATTATGATAAAAGGTATTGCGTCGACCTATCCTCAATGGCCCTGAGAGAAGCAAAAAGAAAAATCGGAGATCATGGGGAATATTTTTGCGGCAGTTTTTTTGATATCCATTTCGACGAAAATTATTTTGACTGCACCATCAGTCTCCATACAATTTATCATATTGAAAAGCTAAGGCAGGAAGAAGCCGTACGAAAGTTGCTACATGTCACTAAACCGGGAAAACCTGTCATTATCGTCTATAGCAACCCAAACTGCTGCGTCAAATATTTCAAGTTTCTGATTCGGCTCTTGCGAAAAATAAAAAGACTCGATAAAAATACTAAAAA
>QIGV01000060.1 GCA_003230085.1 Gammaproteobacteria bacterium | reverse complement strand
CACAATGAAAAAATCAGGCTTTGAATGGGGTAGGGGATTCATTACCTTCGACATTCCCGGGATGTGCCTTGGAGTGCTGGAGGGTCAGGATTTATTAAAGGGCAGGATTGAAACGTCGGTAACTTCCGCAGTCCTTGGCATTGTAAGCGCTGATATGATAGCTTGTGCAACATCATCGGGTTGTAGCAAAAGATCTGCATGGTATTCCCTGTTCTCAAATTTATAAATATTTTCTTGCATAGCCGTCGCTGTCCGTCCCGGATAAATACTTAAGATACGCACGCCATGGGGGTTTACCTCTTCACGCAGACTATCTGCAATGGCCATTAACGCATATTTACTGGCGGCATATGCGCTCAAATTAGCTTTCGCTTTTTGCTGAGATATGCTGGAATTCACAAATACAATCTGCCCTTTTTGACGCTTTATCGCCGATAATAGCTGTTGTGTTAGAAAAAAAGGTGCTCTTACGTTTACAAAATATTGTAAATCAAGGTCTGCCGCTGTTGTGTTTTCCAGGGGTTGTAAAATAATATTCCCTGCACTGTGTATTACTATATCCACCCTTGGATTATTTCTTATGATATCACTGGCCGTATGCTCAATGCTTTCAATTGATTCTAGATTGCATACATAGGCTTGAATGCTGGATCCGGTTTTTTCCAGATCTTTGAGGGTGTGCGTGAGCTTTTTCTGGTTGCGGCCGATCAGGCATAAATCCATCCCTTGTTTAGCTAAAGCGCCCGCGATGCTTCTGCCGATGCCGCTGGTGGCGCCCGTGATCACCGCTGTTTGACCGTTGAGATAAGCTGTCATTATTTGCGCTCTAGTAAACCACTGTCATGCAAAGCATGAGCGGCTCTTTTTACTTCATCAAATGAAACGCCGGCCCTTTCTGAAATATCAAGGAGGCTGTTTTCACCATCCGAGAGATTTAATACCCATAATAGTGTCATAGTATCTACTGGCTGTTTATCACCGGCGCCTATATTTCCATATAATCCCCGTTTTCCCAATTGAGGCTCGCATTTAGGGTTCATGTTCAGATATGAAAAGTTATTTTCCAGCGCGTCAACAACCAATAGATATTTATTGAGTGATTCCAGTAAATTTTGTGGTTTTACAAAAGATAAATTATCCGCTGAGGTGTGATATTCCGGGTATTCACCATGTGTGGTTCGGGACAAACTACCTACATGCAGATTAAATCCGGGAGAGCAATACTGTCGTTCATCATAGCCGTAGGGATAAAAATCTATCACTTTATGGGACGATTCAGTATTTTCCAGTATATTGAGCACCACTCTATCTATTTCACTATTACCCTGCCGACTTTTTTTATACGTGAATTGACCATCATCCCCGACGCAAACAATTACCAGGCCACCTTTGATGTGCTTTATTTTTGGTTCATTAAGGTTGAGCCAGGTGATGGAGCCGATAGTTCCCGGAATGAACAGAAACCGGTAAGAATAGTGTGTCGTCTGGTTGCTCAGGAATTTAGCCAGATAGGTGGCTAGGGCGATGCCAGATAAATTATCATTGCACAAAGATGGGTGGCAGATATGGCATGAGAATAATATTTCGTCTTCCAGATCTCCTTTCTTATAGAATTCACCATAAGTTAAATGTCCGTCTTTTAGTTCTGAGTCAATGACAACCTGATATTCAGAGTCTGTCAGTGTTGCGTATTGATTATGGCTCATACAGAACCCCCAGTTTTCGTTGTAGTAGGAGGTTCGATAGGGGATCCAGTCGGGATGTTCAGGCAGGGTAAAGAGGTGTTTTTTTAATTCTTCATTCGATACTTTTTTGCTGATCGGGATACTATAGTTAAGAACATGTAAATTGTTATCCTTGAAATCTATTATTTTTTCTCCGGCCCCATTTTTTATATACGCATCTTTGATATTCCATTCTTTGGGCACGGTCCAATCAAATACTTTTGTCCCGGATTTGACCTCGTGAGTATCGATAGGGATAAGCTCCCCAATAGCTTTAAGGGAGTCCCTGACGCCGTTTCCAGTGATGCTACGGCATATCGGGTACAGTTTCTCAATGAGCCGGTACATTTCATTGCCTGAAATCTCGGAATGTTGACTAAAATCTGATCCGTGCATAGTCTTTTATATCATTCAGCAGGCGTAATCTGGATATGCCTGATCTTTTTCTGACATTATTTTTTCTTTAACAATTGGCCATTCGATTTCAAATGAAGGGTCATTCCATCTGATGCCGCGGGCGGCATCGGGCGTATAAAATTCTGACATTTGATAAAATATTTCTGTATTGTCCTTCATCGTCTGAAAACCATGGGCAAATCCTTTTGGAATGTAGAGCATCGTATGATTATCTTCATTTAACGTGATTGATAAGTGTTGCATATAGGTAGGGGAATCAGTCCTGATATCGATGATGACATCAAATATTTCTCCTCTGGTGCAGCGCACAAGTTTTTCTTCTTCAAATGGTGTTATTTGATAATGCATTCCCCGCAGGGTTCCCCTCTTGTGGTTAAATGAGATATTGCATTGTCTTATAACCGGCATTATTTCATGGGTGCTGAATTCATTTGTACACCATGAGCGCGCAAAAAACCCACGGCTATCTTGAATTTTCTCAGTTTCTATAACAAAAACACCTCCCAGCCTTGTTTTTTTGAAAATCATTCGTAAACCTTGATTTCAGGAATAGGTACTGCAAATTTTCCGCCCCATTCCCTGATTTTTCCCATTTGGTTCATAATCTCTTCCCGTAAATTCCACGGGAGTATAAGCAGATAGTCGGGCTTGGTTTCAAAGATTTTATCGGGTGAATATATCGGTATATGAGTGCCTGGCAGGTATTGATTCTGTTTATGTGGGCTTAGGTCTACTGTGTAATCAATAAAATCCGAGAGAATCCCGCAATAGTTTAAAAGGGTATTGCCTTTTGCCGCAGCACCATAGCCTACAACATGTTTATTTTCCCTTTTAGCCTGAATTAAAAATTCTAATAATTTTCTTTTTGTTTCCCTGACTTGCTCAGCAAATGCATCGTAAGTTTCGGGTTTCATAAGTCCAAAATCTATTTCTTTCTGTTTCAATGAGTGAACCCGATCAGTGACGGGTTTAGTAGTGTCAGCCTCATGCCTGCCATATATCCTCAGAGAACCGCCATGAGTGGGTAACTCTTCCACGTCAAATAATACCAGGCCATGATGTTTGAAAATCTTTTCTACAGTGATGAAAGAGAAATAGGAAAAATGCTCGTGATAAATCGTATCGAACTGGTTTTCTATGAATAACCGCAGCAAATGAGGGAATTCCATAGTGATAACCCCGGTGGGTTTTAACAAGATTCTCATCCCTGCAACAAAATCATTGAGGTTGGGTACATGCGCCAGAACATTGTTCCCGAGTAATAGGTCAGCTTCTCCTCCCTTGCCAGCTAGTTCCTTTGCTGTATCGGTTCCAAAGAATTTTACAACGGTAGGTATGCCAGCTTCCTGAGCGACCTGAGCAACATTAGCTGCGGGCTCAACACCGAGGACACAGATTCCATTTTCCTGGAAATATTGCAGAAGGTAGCCGTCGTTGCTTGCAATCTCGATAACCTGGGATTTCCTGCCCAGTTCAAATTTACTGGTCATATGTTCGGTATATTTCCTGGCATGGGCCAGCCAACTCTCAGAGTATGAGGAGAAATAGCTGTAATCACTGAAAATGTGATCAGGCGATTCAAATTCCTCCAGTTGAACCAGAAAACAACTGCTACATACATAGGCATGCAGTGGATAAAAGGACTCCATTTTATGCAGATTTTCAGGCTTTATTATAGAGTTGGCCAAGGGTGTCATGCCTAAATCGGCGAATGATTGACTTAATTGCTCCCCACAAAAGCGGCACTCTTTGTTGTTATTTTCCATATTGAACACTCATAGGTTGATTATTCTATCAATTTTGTTTCCCATTTGAGCAAAGGGCGAATAACACCCCTCAAATCCCGGGCATAACTTCCTCGCGCGGATTCCTCTGCACCATTGTCAACGACATGAAAGGAAATCGCATCCCGTTCTATGAACTGTGTGACGTCCGGCTCCAAAGTAAGCATGGCAGCGGATGCGAATAGCGTCCCTTCCGATAACAAATTTCCTGGTATCCAGCCTGCACTAGTATACCGGCCTTTTGGTCTTGCTTTTCCTCTCCACTCAGGATCCTGGTCTAAAGCAACAAAAATTCGGACGCCTTCGTCATTAAAAATATGGAAATGAGGCATTAATACATGACCCGGTTTTAGTACCTCATATTCCATTTCTATAGCAACTGGTTTAGTGATATCTACAGCCTCTGCAGTTTTCCCATCTTCGCCTTTTGCGCGGACAGCCCTTAACCTGACAAATTCTCCGCCAGGGGCCGTATTTGGATCGGTCCATTCTCTAGCAGCAGATGAGTCGTATCCTGCACCTAGATACGCACTCACAACATCATGTGCAGGACCATCCTGGAGTATATTCCCCCCGTCCAGCAGAATGACCCGTTCGCATAATCGGTTGATCGAAGGCATGCTGTGGGATACAAACAAGACAGTCCTGCCCCCTTTCCCAACATCCTGCATTTTATTGAGGCATTTTCTCTGGAAAGAGGCATCACCTACTGCCAGGACTTCATCTACGACCAGGATTTCAGGTTCCAGATAGGCTGCAACTGCAAAGGCCAGGCGAACCCTCATGCCGCTCGAATACCGTTTAACCGGCGTGTCCAGAAATTTTTCAACGCCTGAAAAATCGATAATTTCATCAAAATTTTTATCAACTTCCTTTTTTTTCATGCCCAGAATGGTTCCATTCAGGTAAACATTTTCCCGCCCTGTAAGCTCTTGATGAAACCCGGTCCCTACCTCCAGCAGGCTGGATACTCTTCCTCTGATTTCAATGCGTCCTTTAGTGGGCGTGGTGATTCTGGATAAAATCTTCAATAACGTAGATTTTCCTGCGCCATTCGTGCCTATAATTCCCACGACCTCACCACGCTTGATATCAAATGAAACGTCTTTTAGAGCCCAAAGGATATCGGGTGAATCGATGTCATCTTCAGGGTTCAGGCTGTCGAATTGATATAGAGATCGATATTTTTTGAAGTTTTTGACAGGAGTTTTTACTAAGTTGACGATGGTCTTTGTAATGGTGTCGTTGGATTCTTCCTCAAGCCCTAAACGATAGCGTTTTCCTATATTTCTTACTTTTATAGCAATTTCTGAGTTGTTCATTGTTTTATTTTTGAGTTGTAGTTTGGAGGTCAAATTACATCGACAACAATTCGTTCCATTTTTCTGAAATAAAATGCTCCACTGACTAAGAGTATTAAGGTGCTTGCCATGCCTGGAACGATGTATTCCCATGGAATTTCTGTGCCGAGTAGACAGGCTCTATAGCCCTCAATAACCCCAACGACAGGGTTTAAGGCATAAATAAAACGATAGGCCTCAGGGATAGTGGAGGCAGAATAGACTATGGGCGCGGTGTACATCAACATTCTGATTCCAAATAGTATGACAAATTTGACGTCTCTGAACCTTATGGCCAGCGATGATAACCATAGTCCTATGGCGGCGGGGACACACATCATATAAATCAGGAATATGGGTAGCAGCCACATATTCCCTGTAGGTGGAATGCGATAAAAAACTAATGTCGCAACAATGATTATAAGCGAAATAACAAAACCGACGAGGTTGGTTAAAATCGGTGTTATTGGAAAAATCAATCTGGGGAAATATATTTTCCCCAGCATATTCTGTCCAGTGATAAGACTCTGGCTCGATTGCGTCATGGCCGAGGCCATATATGCCCATGGGATAATGGCGACTGTAGTAAAGAGAAAATAAGGAATGCCATCGGTAGGGATTTTTGCGATTTTCCCGAAGATGATGGTGAATATGAGAATTTGTATCAGCGGCTGCAGTATGGCCCATCCAAAGCCAAGCACCGTCTGCGCATATAATACTTTAATATCGCGCCACATCATAAACAGGAATAAATCTCTGTATTCCACCAATTCTTTGAAATCGAGCAACTCCCATCCGCCGGCAGGTTTAATGATGGTTACAGCGTCCGAATTATTTTTTGAATTGCTCATGTTATAACTTTATTTGTTAATGATATGGATTAGTCGATGTTATTTAATGGCGCGCGCGGAATTTCCATCTTAGTTCGTCATTTAACATCCCGTTTTCGCGATACGAGGCAATCATTTTTAACCGCATCAAGGTGGAATTCCTGAAATTATTATCTGAAAAATTCATGGTCAGAAGACCATCCCTTAATCCTGTGATTGCGGAATCCAGGTCTACCCTGGGCTGGTGTTGCGGGGCCAGCTCCCTGTACAGGGCGAAATCTACCTGGTAAGAACGTTTGTCTGATTGAGCATCCTTATTGATAGAAACCCTGGTGTTAGGTATTACCCTTGCTACTGCCTCTGCCAGGTCACGGACTTGATAGTTCCATCCATCGCTACCTGTATTGACGGCAACAAATGCGCCGCCATTAGAAAATACACGACCCACAGCCCAATCCATTGCCAGAGCCATATCATCGACATGGATGAGGGGGCGCCATGGGGTGCCATCACTTAAAATACTGATTTCCTGTGATGCGATTGCGCCGGCAACAAAATCATTTAATACCAGGTCCAGTCGCAACCTGTCACTCATGCCACATGCGGTGGAAAAGCGTAGACATGTGACAAGAAATTCCTTGCTGGCTAAATACTCAATTTCCTTTTCGGTATCTACTTTCGATTTGGCATAGGCGGTCAGTGGGTTCAACGTTGCCTTTTCATTCCTTGGTCCGCCTTCGGCACAGCCGTAAACACTGCAGCTAGATGCAAAAATAAATTTTTCAACGCCGGCCTGCTTGGCCATACGAGCCAGTTTTACACTTGAGTTATAGTTAATCTGCCTGGTCACATCCTCGTAAGTATTCCCCATCGGGTCGTTTGATATCGCTGCCAGATGGATGATGGCATTAACACCGTTCAGTAGTTCAGGCTCTACATCTCTAATATCGACTATATGCTGCACATCTATAAGGCACTCTGGTAAGATATCTGCGCCAGTCAGACAGGATGAAAAGAAACCTGTATCGACACCCATTATCACAGCGGACGGATAGGTTTTTCTCAGTCTTTTAACCAGGTTTGGTCCTATGTATCCCATATTGCCTGTGATTAGAATTTTCACTATCTTGCCTCGTTAGGTTAATTTTTCTTGAATTTTGTCACATACGAAACTTGCGAAGGGAAAACAGCATGTAAATCCTGGTGAGACCGCATTGAGTATGTGCAGTGACTTACTGTCACCTTGAATCACGAAATCCATCTCAAGTTCTCGCTTTTTGATGTTAAATAACTGTGCTCTTATGCCGGGTTTTCCCCAGCGCTTATAATTCTCAGGTTTAATATCATGGGCAAGGGTAGCTGCCAGTGAAGACATATAAACACGCGAATATTTTTTAATTTCATCTCGTGCAAGCCCCATGAAATTAAAGTTCGAGGAAAACAAAAGCCCTGTACCTCTGGATACTATTTCCAGGAACTCATTAAACTTAAAATTACTGACCCCTTGGTATTGCTCTCTCCACAATGCAGGTATGGCCGTTGGGCCCACCTTGACCTTATTGTCGACTGTTACTGTAAAATGAACGCCTAAA
>QIGV01000033.1 GCA_003230085.1 Gammaproteobacteria bacterium | reverse complement strand
CTGACGCTTTTCATTTTTTTCCACAGGGTCGCGGCAGCATGAGGATTGTAGCCAGCCCTGGCAGCCAGCTCGATCCCGATCCGGTCAGCCTCACTCTCAGCTGTGCGGCTATTAGGCAACTTGACTGCCAGAGCCGCAGCCAGAGAGGCCCCTGCTAGCACCATCCCGCTATTTTCCTGGCTAAATGCAACGGCTGTAATAGCCAGATCGGTTGCCAGCGCAATAGACATTTTTTCTGCTGTATGTTTGGCCAAGGCATGGGAAATCTCGTGCCCAAGGACTTGAGCCAGCTCATCATCGCTGGGCTTGATCTGTTTGACCAGGCCGGAATACAGCGCCATACGTCCACCTGCCATGGCCCAGGCATTCACCGTTTCAGGATCATCTATGATATGGATGCTCCATTTCCAGCCGGCTGTTTCCGGCCTTAACTTGATCGCCTGAGCGATGATTTTCCCGGTAATTTCCTCAACCCGCACCTTGAGACGGGAATCATTATCCAGCTTGCCATCTTCCGCCGGCTTCTTGAGCATCTCAAAATAGGCTGGTTCTGATGCGATAATGGAATTTTTTTCTGAAATCAGCAAGAACTGACTACGCCCGGTAATCGGAGCCGTGGCACAGGCGCTAAGGTAGACACCTATGAAAAACAGAATGATCAGTTTTATTTTCGTCATCCACACATTTTCATTTTAAATATAAGGTAAACACAAGAAAAACTAATGGGGGACAACAATAACCTAAACAGTTATAGCGTTCAATTATTGTGTATTTTGTGACCCATATCACAGAAGATCTTTTTTACCCGTATTACATTCACCTTCACTTAAGTGTGACAGCGTTCCTTACAGGGTTCTCTGAGTGCGCTTTCCATCTACTTTTGGGAGGATTGAGATATGGGCAACAAAATAATACGTGACTATGTATGTCTGAATAAAAAAGATAAGGAATTTCTGGATAACACCTATCTGGAGGATCTTCTTGATGTAGAGGGCAAAAAAAATAAACCGATTAGATCGGAAAATGTCCGTAAAGCAATAGAACAGCATTTCGAGCGCCAGCAGTTAAAAAATCAAATCATCGATTTTGATCTCTATGATGAGCACTGATGCCGGGAAAACCATCTCAACGATGACTTAATTGAGCACACCACATCGGTGAAACAGGGTTCCTGAAAAAGCCACGTCCTCCGGGCGTGGCTTTTTCTTTTCTGCTCCGCCATACCTGATCATCACACCCATGCAGAGCAAGAATTTGTCACTTGCCGGTATTGTCTTGTTATACTTCACCATGGCGTCTTTTCAGCCCCGGTAGCTCAGCTGGATAGAGCGTCCCCCTCCTAAGGGGAAGGTCACACGTTCGAATCGTGTTCGGGGCACCATTCCTCATTCAATAGTCCCGCCTCTCACATTCCCTTTATCTCAAGCCAAAGCCAAACTGGCCGATAGCTTAGTTAAGAAATCTCCTACATCTGATTGATCTGGTACTGCTATGCATGAACACCAAGATACCCTGAGAGAACTCAACAAAGACATCCCGCTTCAGGATAAAGTCGAATATATACATAAGCTTATTATCGAAAAACACGAATTTATTGAGCGTGTTTCTATTGCACTGTATGATCCGAAAACGGACATGCTGAGCACCTACGCCAACAGCACAACAGGTACGTCACCACTAAACCATTACCAGGCCTGCTTGAGTTCTGTACCCTCCCTGCAGGAGATAGTGCTGAACGGGCGTCCTCGCGTTGCCAATGACCTTTCGATTTACCAAGGGTCCAAAACGACCCATTCCAAATCAATTACCGCACGCTATGCGGCGAGTTATACCTTACCCATGTTTAATAAGGGTGACTTCTTCGGTTTTATTTTTTTTAATGCCCAACAGAAAAACTGTTTCACGAGCAATGTCCTGTTTTTCCTGGACATGATGGGGCACCTGATATCCATGACGCTGGTGACAGAACTCATTACGACTCAAACGATGACCGCAACCTTAAAAACAGCGCGTGGCTTTTCTCATCACCGCGACGCCGAAACCGGCACGCATCTGGAGCGCATGGCGTATTACTCGCGACTGATTGCCCAGGAAGTAACAGAAAAATTTAACCTCAGTGATGAATTTATAGAGTATATATTTCTCTACGCGCCCCTTCATGATATTGGAAAGATCGGCGTTCCCGACAAGATATTACTCAAGCCCGCAAAACTCACCGAAGATGAATTTGAAACGATGAAGCAGCATGTTGACAAGGGCAGAGTCATTATCGATGAGATTCTGGGAAATTTTCAGCTTGACCATTTCCCTTATACAGAAGTACTGCGAAACATTGTCGCATATCATCATGAGTCGCTTAACGGCGAAGGCTATATCAAGGGGCTTAAGGGAGATGAAATCCCCATTGAAGCAAGAATTATCGCAGTGGCCGATGTCTTTGACGCACTCACCAGCCACCGCCCCTACAAAACCGCATGGAGCAATGAGCGTGCCTTTAAGATGCTACGTGAGATGGCTGGCAGCAAACTGGATCCTGACTGTGTCGATGCACTGTGCCGGAACGAAACCATAATTCTAGAAATCCAGCAACGTTTTGTTGAGGATATGCTTGACGAAGATTCTGCTTAGCAGCATATCCAGCGTATTCCTGTAACAAACAGCCTAAGCACAAAGACCACACCTTTTTAACTGTAACCCAATCTTCCAGAAAAATCCGTCCGGAAATTCAGCCATGCGTCAGCGCGCGCGTTGCCTGCTGCACTCCTCTTGTACATGTTGTAATATACAATATTTATTGCAATATTAAACATTTCAGAATACTGCCAGTATAGGCAATACCTGTAAGCGCCAGGAAAACAATATCGTCTCAGAAAAACCATTATTTTGAAGACATGCCCCGTCACCTTACGAAAAATCTATTAATGTCCAACTTTAAAAAGGCAATTACACATGCAAAACCTTTGGAATGACCAGGAAGCCGCACAGTATACCGATGATCTGGCATTACGCGTCTATACCTCGAGACTGTTGGGAAAAGAAAAATTGCTGGTTCTGCATGGCGGCGGAAATACCTCCGTCAAAATCCGCACTAGCAATATCCTGGGAGAGGAAGAAGACATTCTTTATGTCAAGGGTAGTGGCTGGGACCTGGAAACGATCGCTGCTGCCGGCTTTCCACCAGTACGGCTGGGCCATCTGGTTGCGCTCGCCAACCTGCCAGAACTGAATGATCTTCAGATGGTCAATGAGCTGCGTTCCCATATGACGATTGCCAGTGCGCCAACACCCTCGGTCGAGGCTATCCTGCACGCGATCATTCCACATAAATTTGTCGATCATACCCATGCGGATGCCGTTGTATCCATCACCAACACAAATGATGGCCTGCAAAGAATCAAGGACATCTATGGTGATGAGGTAGTCATCATTCCTTATGTCATGCCCGGTTTCGATCTCGCCCGTCTCTGTAATGAGATCTATAGCCAGAAGGCGACTGATAAAACGATCGGGATGATACTGATGAACCACGGTGTATTTTCGTTTGGTGAAACAGCAAAGATTGCCTACACACGGATGATCGACCTGGTCACACGAGCAGAAAAATATCTCGAAAGTAAAAATGCCTGGCTGCCTCTAGAATTGAAGGTCAGAAATACTAATGATCGACTGAGTCATGACATTGCCGAGCTGCGCTACCATGCCTCCAGGGGGGCCGGCTTCCCTCTGCTGATGATGACCCATCGAGACGGCCATTGCCTGGGTTTTGCCCAACGGGATGATCTGGCGACTATCAGCCAACAGGGACCAGCAACACCGGACCATGTTATCCGTACCAAACGCGTGCCGATGCTGGGACGGGATCTAACGGGTTACAGCAAGCAATATCACAACTATTTCGACGAATTTTCGCCACAAGCCAAGGACCCAAAGACCATACTAGACAGTGCGCCACGGGTCATTCTGGATCCCGAAATAGGCATGTGCACGCTAGGCCGCAGTGCAAAGGATGCAATGATCGTTGCGGATATATACAGGCAGACCATTGATACTATCCTGCGTGCTGAGCGCTTGGGCGGCTATCAGGCACTACCGGCCAAAGACATTTTTGATGTTGAATACTGGGATCTGGAGCAAGCTAAACTTAATAAAGCAGGCAGCACACCTGGACTGTCTGGAGAAATTGCGCTGGTGACAGGCGCCGCCTCGGGTATCGGTAAGGCTTGCGTGGAAAACTTGCTCATGCAGGGTGCTGCCGTAGTTGGCATTGATATCGACCCTGCCATTGAAAAGCTTTTTGAAGGCCCGAGCTACTCAGGCATCATTTGCGATGTCACCGACGATGTTCAGATCGCAAACACGATCGAAGCCTGCGCAAGAAAATTTGGCGGTCTGGATATGCTGATACTGAACGCCGGGATTTTTCCCACCAGTAGCCGCATTGAATCTCTGGACATGTCGCTCTGGAACAAGGTGTTCAAACTCAACCTTGATGCCAACCTTGTCTTGCTGCGCGAATGTTACCCATTGCTCAGGCTGGCCCCTAACAGTGGTCGGGTAGTTATCATCGGTTCAAAAAATGTTGCTGCACCGGGCCCAGGCGCGGCAGCCTACTCCGCCTCCAAGGCCGCGCTCAAGCAACTGGCCCGCATCGCCACACTGGAATGGGCCCAGGACGGCATCCGCATTAATACGGTTCATCCTGATGCAGTATTTGATACGGGTATCTGGAATGATGACATTCTACAGTCCAGGGCCAATCACTATAAAATCAGCGTTGAAGAATACAAGACCAAGAACTTGCTCAAGGTCAACATCACTTCAGATGATGTCGCTAAACTTGTCGCGGCGATGTGTGGGCCTTTGTTTGATAAAACCACTGGGGCACAGTTACCGATTGACGGCGGTAACGAGCGTGTGATTTAAGGCATATGTTTCCGGGATGCTGGCAATCAAAATCAATCTCCTTTCGCGATATATGATAAATATTATTTATTAATATCATAGGATTAACTTACATTTCTAAAGCAATTTCCGATAATTCTTTCTGAAGTGGCAGGAAGTGCTTTCGATAGAGAGGTAATTTATCAACAAATCCCTTATAATAGGTTGAATTATCTAATCAATCACATCAACTCAGCGGTCATCTCGGCGCTGCAAGGCAAGCGCCTGTGCCCGCATAAATTCCAGTGCCACAGTGATGAATAAAGTCCTGAACATGCAGCAAGCAACCTCGACCCAGTCCAGCACAACCGACCTGGGATCCCTAACCAAAGTAATTGCCATTACTAGTGGCAAAGGCGGTGTAGGGAAAACCAATATCACCAGCAATCTCGGCATAGAGCTCGCCGCCCGAGGTGCAAGAGTGTGCATATTTGACGCGGATACTTCTCTTGCCAATATTAACGTATTGATGGGGCTCACTCCTCAATTCACCATCGAGGATCTCCTTTCCGGCGAAAAAAATATCGATGATATTATTATCGATGGGCCAAAGGGTATAAAAATTGTACCTGCCGCATCAGGCATTGCGGAATGCGCATCACTCAGCGATACCCAGCAACAAACTCTGATCACCGCTCTCATCGAGCTGGAGAAAAGATTTGATTATATTCTGATCGATACAGCCGCAGGTATCGGCAACAATGTTTTGTCTTTCGTCAAGTCTGCACAATTCTCAATCGTTGTTATCTCTCCGGAGCCTACTTCACTTACAGATGCCTTTGCGCTGATCAGGGTGCTCAAACGTCAGCACCATACCCAGCCAATATATGTCCTGGTCAATATGGTTATGAACTACACCAACAGCATGGATGTCTTCAAACGCTTTGAAGCAGCGGTACAGAAGTACCTCCATGTCGACGTACACTACCTGGGCTATATTCCCGATGATATCAGCATCAAGCAGTCCGTGGCATCACAGACACCTGTCACCCTGAAAAGCCCGGATAGCCTGGCAAGTCGCTGCTTTGCTACGTTGGCCGAGGTATTGGGTAAACAATTAAAAAATGACGGTAATCCATACAGCTTCAGTAATTTCTGGAAGAAGCAAGTCACCGATACCCAGCCAGCAGCAGACCATAAGAGGCAAAATAGACAGACAGTAAGCGAAACTGATCCTGTAAAAAATGTCGACCAATTGATCCATCGCGTTTTTGAAGACCAGGATATCTCACGAGATCAGGCTCGCGGACTATTTTCCTCCCTCTTAAATGCATACGCAAAACGCTTTAATGAGTCGTTGCTAGACCCCCATACCCTGACCCAACATTTTGCATCTCAGCAGAAAATTCCGGAAATAGCGTTTCGAGATGCGGTGTTTTCTCTCGAATCTCTATTTGAAAAACATTTCAACCACCCGCTGCGCAGCATTGAAAATCGCATCATGAAAATCGTTGCGGATATTGATGGCTCGCAAGATCTCTGCAACGAGTTAATCCTCCAGCTGAAAGAAAATCACGATGTGCAACTCTATAATGAAATACTACACTCACCGTCGGAGTTCAATCAGGCAATCAAAGACGAACACCTCGATAAGGCAGCTCTATCAGCGCTGATGGAGGGCATTAAAACTGTCTATGAGGAGCGTTTTGGCTCGACGAATAGCACAGATGTCAGTAGTGAGCTTGATCATCTCCGAGAGCTAGTAAAGCGCCTGGATCAGCAGGAATCAATATTAGACGACAGCTTGCTGGAACTTCACCAATACATAGACCAGCATTTAAAGAATTCTGAATCCGGCGAAAGCTAGTGTGGTGTAACGAATAACACGCTGATATGTGCATGTTATTCGTTACACCACACTAGACTCCCTCCAATACCCAACCCTCACCCTGGAAACCGCAGCCGATGGCTGTACCCGTGTCGTTGTGCCAACATCACTATAGACATATCGCTTTGTGCAACTTTCTGCAATAGAATTACGTCATATTATTTAATACAGCCCTTAGAACCTGCCGATATAACTGGAGCATCTCTGATTTTTTTTCACCACAGCAAGATACGTTGTGTAAAACCCACCTTCAGTGTTAAATTGCGAATGACAGCACAACGGTCCGGGAAAAATAGAAAGCAGCCAGGCGTGATGGTACGAACAGAAAATATTAATGACAGCACTAAGAACTAACAATAAGCATCTTGCTAAAGAACTGTTCCGGTGCTTGTTGCAATGCCAGAGGGCGCTTCAGAGGAATGGGCTAATGCTGGTCATGACATTCTTCACATTGACCGCCCATGCAGCAATAACATCGGATGAGAGAGATCATCGGCAGGCGTTAACACAGGCTCGTGCTGGCAATCATGAAACCGCCTTATCAACATTACAATCACTGGCGGAGCGCCATCCTGAAAAACCACTCTACTTGTACGACTACATTGCTGTGCTGGGCTGGGCCGAGCGTGATACCGAGGCGCTAGGCTACCTACCCCAGCTTGATCTGAACAAAGCACCAAATTACACCCTGGAAGCGCTCGGAAAATCGGCACGCAACCAGAAGCGCTTTCCTTTATCAATTGACATTTATCGTACGGCAGTGCGGAAAAATCCCCGTAGCATCCAAAGCACCCTGGGTTTAGCACTTTCCCTGACCGATAATGGTGAAATCGATGAAGCATCAAACCTACTCATCAATCTACTTCTACAATACCCTTCTCAGATCGATATACAGAATGCCCAAGCTTATGCTTTCATAAAGCAGAAGGCATATTTCAAGGCCCTGAATATTTATGACCAGGTATTGAAGACCAGACCAGAAAACCGTGAGGCACAACGGGGCCGTATTTTGATCACCGCCAGGCTGGGCGCCCCCCATTTAGCCGCC
>QIGV01000023.1 GCA_003230085.1 Gammaproteobacteria bacterium | reverse complement strand
AACTTGCCCTTGATATTGATGGTGGTCGGATCAGCCGCCCCTATTCATTCGTCAATGCGCCGGCTGAAACGCCGCTGGAATTCTATTTTATCATTGTTCCCGATGGCTCCCTCTCGGCACGGCTGGGGGCGCTTGATGCTGGCGATACTCTGTGGATAGATCGAAAAGCGAGTGGTTTTTTTACCCTTGATGAAATACCGCAGGGTGATATTCTCTGGTGCCTGTCCACCGGCACAGGACTGGGCGTTTTCCTATCGCTACTGGCAACAGAGTTGCCATGGCAGCGTTTCAAAAAGATCATACTGGTTCATGCTGTACGAACCCGTGCGGATCTGAGCTATCAGGATAAACTGGCTCATTTCGCCGCCACCCACCCGACGCAATTCCAGATGATACCCGTTGTCAGCAGGGAAAAAACTTCCTTTTCATTAACCGGCCGGATACCCGATCTCATCGACAATGGTGCGCTGGAAAACAGGGCCGGCATCTTGCTTGAACAGGACACGGCACAGGTGATGATCTGCGGTAATCCTGCCATGGCGAAAGAGTGCTGTGTGGTATTGGAGAAACGCGGCCTGAAAAAAAACCGCCGTAAGTCGCCAGGACAAATCACAACGGAAAATTACTGGCGGGCGAGTTGAGGCGCAAGATGTCTTACGACTCACTACTTGTGTCGCATAAATTCAGATATACTTTATCTACTCAAAAACCTGAGGGGCCATGGCTATGACTAGTATCAATTTCCCCCGTGATGACGAAAGCCTTGTACGCCTGAAAATCTCTGACAAGCAAAAAAAACCTGGTACCGTCCAGGAAACACAAAAAATTGAGCCCTCTCCGCGCATATTGCCGCAGTCACGCGCCAGCTTACAGACAAAGGTACCTTACCGCGCCCCGCTGCCAAACCCTATCTTGCGCAAACAAGAGCGTAGAAAAGCCAATCGACGCGGGAAGAATATGCCAGTATTGCTGGACACGAGGAGTCAGTATGGAAGGCGCACTCAAACACGTCGCCATGAAGACGAGCAGACTGACATGTCCGTGGAACCAGACCACGGTATTGATAAAACTGTCTAGCAGGCTATCAATGCCATTCCAGGGCCGGTTCGGTCAGCAGGGCAGCCTGTTCCCTTAGCGACAGAATATGTTCTTCCCAGAAACGGCCGGAATTGAACCAGGGAAAGGCGATGGGAAACGCCGGGTCACCCCAACGGCGTGCCAGCCAGGCTGCATAGTGCATCATGCGCATTGTCCGCAATGCCTCTATGAGATGAAGTTCACGAGGATTAAATTCCATAAAGTCAGTATAACCAGTCAGCAAATCGTCCAGGCCCATGGTCATGTAAGCGCGATCCCCCGACAGGAACATCCATAAGTCCTGTATTGCAGGCCCCATACGAACATCATCCAGATCGACAATATGAGGGCCACCCTCTGTCCATAAAATGTTACCCGGATGGCAATCGCCGTGCAGGCGAAGCGTGCGCACTTTGCCCGCACGCTGATAGCAAGACTCGATCATTGGTACAAGATCCTCCGCTAAAGAGCGGTAGGCAGGTATTAGTTCGCCAGGAATAAAATCGTGTTCCAGGATATATTGGTAGGAGGCCGTGGCAAAAAGATCAACATTCAGTGTTGGCCTGTCGGTAAAGTCTTTAATGACCCCAATCGCATGAATGCGTCCGATGTAGCGTCCCAATATTTCCAGGTGTTTGGGGTTGTCCAACTCCGGCGCTCTACCACCACAACGCGGGAATAACGCAAAACGATACTGTTCCGCATGAAACAGTGTCTGCCCATTTTTATCTGTTATCGGCGCCACCACAGGAAGCTCATGGGCATGTAATTCCTTGGTAAATGCATGCTCTTCCAGAATGGCTGTATCAGACCAGCGCCCAGGCCGGTAAAACTTGGCAATAATCGGCGATTGATCTTCAAGACCAATCTGATACACCCTGTTTTCATAGCTGTTCAGGGCCAGAAAGCGGCCATCGCAGTCATAACCCAGCTGTTCCACCGCACTCAGAATATCGTCTGGGCCCAGATTCCGGTAGGCATGTTGTTCTTCATTCTGAATCATATTTTTTGGTACGTCCCCTCACTGTTGTTCCGTTAACTCTCACTCCTCCAGGAAGGTGCTGTAAAAGCTCCCTCTCCTATCGGGATTTATGCCCCTAGAGGGTAGAGGGTTGGGGTGAGGGGATCAAGAATAGGTAACGCATTGTTTTATTTATCCCCTCATCCTGGCCTTCTCCCTGTGGGAGAAGGAACAGCTGCGACAACGGAGCTGCATGATTTCATGTCTTCATTGTAATCGGCTAAGCTGATAGGCCATTAAACCAGAGAGTTATCGTGTACTGCAATTTTCTTAACGGGACAGCAGTGATCGTTCAACTATAAATCATGCCCGCGCAACAAAGATAGCGCGTCGTGGCGCCGGATGGCCTTCTATGGTCTTTGTATGATCATCGGGATCGAGAAAATCTACCAGGGATTGATAGCGCATCCAATCCGTAGAACGTTGCTCCCCGGGTAGGGTCGCACTGATATCAACTAGCATAGTCTCCTGAAAGCCGCAACGACGCAGCCATGATATTAGTGTCGGCCCCGAGGGTATAAACCAGACATTACGCATCATCGCATAACGTCCCTGTGGTACCAAAACTGCGCCATCATCCCCTTCAATTACCAGCGTTTCCAGAACCAGCTCTCCACCCTGACTCAAACACTGGCGCATGTGTCGTAAATGATCCATCGGTGAACGGCGGTGATAGAACACGCCCATGGAAAAAATAGTATCAAAATACTCGAACCGTTCCGGTAGTGACTCAATGCCCAGCGGCAAGATATGCACCGGAATATCACCAAGAAAATGTCGCAGTGCCCTAAACTGAAAGACGTACCGTAACGTCGGGTCGATCCCGATCACCAGGGACGCCCCTTCACCTGCCATGCGCAGACTATAATAGCCATTGCCACAACCGACATCCAGCACCATACGGTTGGCCAAGGGGGTAATATGAGGCTGGAGGCGCGACCATTTCATATCCGAGCGCCATTCGCTATCGATATGGATGCCGAACACTGAAAAGGGGCCTTTGCGCCAGGGATGCAGGTGACGCAGAGATGTTTCGATATTGTCGCGTACCGTCGCGCTACAATCTTCAGGGGTGCCAATACGAATAACGTCGCTAGTCAAATCTATTGTTGAAGGCTGCAGATCTGGCAAACGGTTTAATAGTGCCATCCACTCTGCCAGATCACCATGTGGCTTTGCCAGCGAGGCTTCAATGCTGGCAGGCAAGGATTGCAACCACGGGGCAAGTGGCGATTTTTGTATAGTCTGATACAGTGAGGTGAAATCTAACAAGGCAGGTCCTGACTGAGTCAATTTTATTTCCCGTAACGGGCTGCTGTGAAATTCAATAGCGATAGTGATGACATCATACAGAGAAAACCGGAACCATATCAGCTTTACCGCGCCTGAATTCCATAGCGACGCCAGTTTCCGTTTGGCCCAGTATGAATACCATGGCAGTGAATCGGAAGGCTGGGAAGTAGTGCGCAATCAAGCACCGCATCTACAGCTGGGCCCCGGTTTTACGCCTATCCGAACCCAATATTGCGGCATCTGTTCCACTGACCTCGCCAGGGCTTCACTGCCATTTCCCCTTCCGCAAGTAATTGGGCACGAAGTCATCTGCATGCAAGACAATGCGGCGGTAGCGGTAGAAATCAATGCCTCTCACCTGGCCCGTAATGACAACCCGTCTGCCTGTCCCTATTGCTCTGCAGGCCTGGACACCCACTGCCCGGAACGATTGACACTGGGTATTGACCGACTCCCGGGAGGTTTCGCGCCCTGGATACTGGCACCGGTCGCCGCAATCCATCGTATCCCCGCAGCGCTATCGCCTCAGACTGCAATATTTGCCGAGCCATTCGCGGCGGCGTTACGCGCGCTTGAGATCACCCGGCCCCAGACAGGCGACAGGATTGCCGTGTTGGGTCCCCGCCGACTTGGCCTGCTGCTGCTTGCTGCCCTGGCCTGCCACCGCAAACAGCATGACTGCGACTTCACCATAACCGCATTACATCGTCATGACTGGCTATCAGATAACTGCCTCGAGATGGGTGCCGATGAGGCGATCAACATTGAAGCAACACCACACGACCGGCTAAAGGAACACTTTGATATTGTTTTTGACACCACTGGAAATCCCCGCGGATTTAACCGGGCATTACAGCTTTCGAGACGCATTGTCCACGTGAAATCTACCCATGGGCAGAAAGTGGGGGAGATGGCCCACTTGACCGAAATGGTGATAGACGAAATCACCTTGCATCCCTTTAGCAACAGCAAGACCCAACAGGCCACCTTTCAGGAAAAGGTTTTACCCGGTAGCCATATCTACATTTCGCCCACTGTTCCAGATACCACGCTGACTGGAATCAGAGCGCTTAATCCTAACTGCTATTTCCATCAATTGGATATCGCTGCCGCACAATCGCTTATCATGACGCATCTGATAGGTGACGGACGAGGTTTACAAGGTTTTGACGCAGCACTGGTCACTAATCTGAAGGAAGCTGATTTAATCATCAGACCGGCGGCCGATTCGCCACTGCCATTGGTAAGGGCACGGGGCGCTATCTTTGTAACGGCTGATACGGCGCGGTGTGAAACACCTTTATCAACAGCAATGTCTCAACGTGGCCTTGAAATTCATACCTCGCGCTGTGGCCATATCCCGCAAGCACTGGCAACCCTCGCCGCCCAACCGGCACTGATGCAAACCATGGAAAACCGCATGATCACACACCGTTATCCTTTAAGAGAGCTTTCCCAGGCATTTAAAACAGGGCAATCGAGCCATTCCTGTATCAAAGTACTCATTGATACAAGCCACTATAACTGAGAGATATGAATTATTTAGAGTGGATCTGTAGAGGGGAATCCCGAGTATCAACCGGCATCTAACTGGGCTATTTTCTCGCTCATTTTTGACAACAGTCCGTCTATCCCTTCTTTCTTAACAATATCACGGTAACTGCTGCGGTAGTTACGAATCATGCTGACCTCCTCTATCACCACATCATAGACCAACCACTTGTCCCCCTTGAGGCGCATCTTGTAACGGATAGGAATGTCGACATCCCCGCTAACGATAATTGTCGAGATCTCCGCCCGGCCATCCTTTATTTTTTCACCGGTATATTCTACCCGCTCATCGGTGTAGGCCTCGATGCGCCCGATATAGCTTGCAACCAGCAATTTCGAAAAATTGTCAACGAATTGCTGTTTTTCCTCAGCACTTGCCTTTTTCCAGTTTGTAGACAATGCACGCTGCGACATCACGCGGAAATCGAATCGCCCATAGATAACCTTTTCTATTTCAGCACGGCGGGCAGCGTTATCCAGATGATTGCTTTTCAATTCCGCAATAACAGCGTCCAAGGCCTCGCGTAGCTGTTCGGTAGGACCAGCCGGTTGCGCCAATGCAATGCCGGAAGCCAGCAGGCAGATCAGAAATACGGTCAATAACTTCATTCTTACAGCCATCAACTCTCCCATATCGAATTAATATATCGGAACATTCTACCATCTCAACGCTAACTTGTCGGAGTACAAACATTTTAGTGACACTATTCTCTGATTTGTCCAGCCCGATGCTGAGCATAGGCATGCTTAACAAAGGTGTAGGGATCCAATGCATCCCGCTTGAGCGCCTCATAGGTATCCTTGTCAAGCGACAAGGTATTGACCATGTTAAATCCTCTAATCGATACCCTGACCCAGAACCCATCAACATAACGATAAATTGGATCCAGATACAGGGTGTCCAAAAGCAGGCCGGTACTGTCACGCAAGGTATATGGCCCATAAAAGGGAAGCACCAGGTAAAACCCCGGGCCTATCCCATAGTGGCCCATCGTCTGGCCGAAATCCTCTACCTTTCTTCTTAAACCCCAGTATTTCCTGGCGGGATCAAACAACCCTAAAACCCCGACCGTCGTATTGATCACGAAACGCATCAACTCCGTACCAGCATTTTCTAATTTTAGCTGCAAGGCGTTGTTGACCAATCTGATCGGTGTTTCTACATTTGAAAAAAACTTGCCAACTGACAACCTCACAGGCAACGGAACAACCCGGTACCCCCTGGCAACCGGTTTCAGGAAATAGAAATAAAGCCTGTCATTAAACACAAACATCGCCCTGTTAAAAGGCTCAAGGGGATCAGGGATGGCTGCATCATCAAATTCAGCGCCATCGTCGAAACCATCATCCAACGATTCATCCCAGTTCTCGCTATTGTCTACCTCAGCGGTACTCAGGTCAGCCGATAGCTTCGTCTCTGCAGCAATCACTACACGGGGGAATAGCACCAACATGGCTAATATCAGAATAGGCAATATTGCTTTTCTTTTCATTTTTAAATTGCTTCATAGGCGCGTTCGATCCACCTGTCATTTACTTTTAAATATATATTTACTAATGAGCTCCTCAAGGCTGATGGCAGATTCGGTTTCCTCTATTTCCCCGCCGGGGCTGATGTATTGGTCAGACCCGCCCGGGGTGATACTGACATAACGATCACCAATAATGCCGGCCGTCCTGATGGAAGCGATACTGTCTTCCTGAAGTTTGACGCTGCTGTTTATTGACATTGTCACGAGCGCCTCATAATCGTTGTTATCGAGATTAATTGAAGAAACCTTGCCGACCTTAACACCCGCTATCTCAACAAATGCACCCTCTTTTAATCCCGATATAGAGTTGAAGCTCGCACTGACAGGATAGTCATTACGGGTCCCAAATAGATCAACATCACCCAGTTTTATTGAAAGATAAGCAAATCCCAGAAAGCCCAGAATCATGAAAAGTCCGACCATCAGTTCAATATTTATTTTTTTCATAGATCTCTGCCCATGGTCACATCAGGTTCAAATCATGATTGCACTAATCAAATAATCCCATACCAGAATAGTAACAGACGCCAGCACGACTGCATCCGTTGTTATCCTGCTGACACCTTCCGGGCCAAAAGCACCTTTGCGGTCCAGATGAAGGAAAAATCCCTTGGCTGCTGATATCCATACCAGCAACAGGCCGAACACAAAAGACTTGACGATACCCATCTCGATATCTATCCATGACACACTGTCATACATGCCATTAAAGTAGGCGCCTTCATTGACACCCAGCAGTATAACGCCAACCAGATAGCCGCCGATAATCCCTACTACATCAAAAATAAAGGTCAGTAATGGCAGGGAAATGACCCCGGCTACAATCTTGGGCATTATGAGGAACCGATAGGGGTCAATCGCCATGCATTCAAGCGTATCAATCTGTTCGCTATTTCTCATGATGCCTATTTCAGCGCAAATAGCCGAACCCGCCCGCCCGATTACCATCAGTGCTGTCAATACCGGGCCGAGTTCACGAATCAGACCCAGTGCGACTGCCGAGCCCAGCAGGTCTTCGGCACCAAAACGCGTCAGGGTATAGTAGCCCTGTAGTCCCAAGACCATACCAGTAAAGGCACCGGTGACTACAATCACAAACATGGAACGGGCGCCAATAAAATGGACCTGTTTGATAATAGGGTAAATTTTATAGGGTGGTTTGACAATGTTCACAAGACAGACAAACAGGAATACCCCCATTCTGCCGGTCTGCTCGACATAGTAGAGGCCGCTATCGCCCAATCTCTCGATATGTTTTTTCATTTGCCAGTCGTCACAAGATCGTTACTGACAAATATACTCGGAGATCGATTTATAAAGCAAAAATAACGCATAGATATTTTTACCCTTTGCCAGTGACAAATGATTATAAATCTATTACCTTACGCAGTCATACAATCACAAAAAAGATGGAGGACGTCAC
>QIGV01000203.1 GCA_003230085.1 Gammaproteobacteria bacterium | reverse complement strand
TGTCTCGAGATACATTTTATCGCTATAAGGCAGCCGCTGATGACGGCGGAGTCGAAGCGCTTCCAGATCGAAATCGACGTAACCCCAATCTAAAAAATCGTGTCGACTCCGTCATTGAAACGGCCGTGTTGGAATACGCTATTGACGAACCCGCATATGGTCAGACTAGAACCAGTAATGAACTGCGTAATCTGGGAACATGTGTATCCCCCAGTGGCGTTCGCAGTATCTGGCTTCGCCACGGCCTGGCTTGTTTCAAAGATCGGCTCAAAGCGCTATCGAATAAGGTCGCTGCGATGGAGCGCAAGAAGGATGACGATGTGGCTTGTGGTGAGATAGAAATAGCCCACTCGGGCTATCTGGGCTCCCAGGACACGTACTACGTCGGCACCTTCAAAGGCATCGGTCGAGTCTATCAACAGAGGTTTGTGGACACCTGCAGTAAGGTCGCTCACGCCAAACTCTACACGACCAAAACGCCGATTACCGCTGCCGATGTACTGAATGATCGTGTGCTACCGCTCTATGAGGA
This sequence comes from Gammaproteobacteria bacterium, assembly GCA_003230085.1. Lineage (GTDB taxonomy): Bacteria > Pseudomonadota > Gammaproteobacteria > SZUA-140 > SZUA-140 > SZUA-140. The sequence continues at coordinate 7,458 of QIGV01000203.1, read as the reverse complement.
ACACGAGCTTCCCATGCTGCGTATTCTCACTGATAGAGGCACCGAGTATTGTGCTCGAGCCGATCAACATGATTATCAACTCTACATCGCGCTGAACGACATCGAGCACACTAAAACCAAGGTCAGGTCAGATCAGGTCAGATCACCCCAAACTAACGGTATCTGTGAGCGATTCCACAAGACGATTTTGAACGAGTTTATCAAGTAACTTTGCGCAAGAAAATTTTAAAAAACTTATAACCACGTGATGAAAAAACGTCGTCAACATGCGATTTTAGAGTGGGTTTTATGTGCAAAAAATATAACTGAAAAGCGATCATGATTAATATTTTTTAATAGGTGCTTATGCAGGTTTCCTTGCGATGTGTATAGATACTATTCCCAATGAAAGTCTTTCAAAATAAACCTCATCAAATCCAATGCTTTCCATTTCATTTTTCAGCTCTTCGGCAGACGGGAAACCCTTAACCCCATGCAATAGATACTTGTATGCAGAAGAGTCCCCGTTTGTTGCCAGCCAACCAATAATGGGCATACAGAAAGACATATAAGATAGATAGAGCCAATGTAACCAACGTACTGGTATATTCGAAGCCTCCAGGGTAACAAGTCTTCCGCCAGGCTTTAACACCCTGAAGGCCTCAGACATCACCTTTTCTCTATTGCATATTTTTAGACCAAGAGACATGGAATACACATCTACACTATACGATTCGATTGTTGGCATCGAATGAGCGTCGAGTATTTGAAAATCAACATAGTCCTGAAACGGCAGCAATTTTTCTTTGGCGATATCAAGCATCTTGGGGCTTATGTCAGAAGCTAAAACCTGGTGATCGGGTGACAGGTCATTACCGTTTAATATTCTAAAAACGACATCACCTGTACCAGAAGCCACATCAATAAGTTTAACCCATGGCTCTTTCGATATCAGGAAAGAAACTCTTCGTTTCCATATCCGATGGATTCCAAAGCTAAACAAATCACAAAGTAAATCGTATCTGGAAGCTATTCTCCCAAAGACATCATCTTCCTTCGTCTCGAATTCAGCCGCATTCTTCATAATATAATTGGAAATAGGTGCCTTGGCTTGCCTGACAGTGTATTCGATTGATTTGTCCCTGTATGGTACTAGATGGGATCGACATAGGGAATCTCTGAATAAGTCCCCGGTTATGAGATAATTCAGGGAGCCTCTGAACAAGTCTTAAGCGGATTTGATTGAGATGGCAAATGGGTCCAATCAAGGCGTATGGACTGAGTCATCGCGGTGCTATGGCTCAGTTCATGCCATGTCATCCAATGGCAGAGTGGGCGGATTTGACGCTCAAGACAGTCGCTCACGACTTGTTCAGAGGCTCCCATGGTTGTAATAGCGTCGATATGACGCCCATTTACAGATGAAAATCAGAACCTGTGTTCAACTCTCAAAACCATCTGAGAATATGGGATCTGCCTGTGGTTGTGAATCAGAGGGAGACCAAAAGCCTCCACTCAAACTAAACGCCCCACCGGTCATAGCCTGACTGGCATCGGCTTGACCGATAGTGCCGGTCAATTCAAAAGACCCTCCCGTTGATTGACCGCCCCCGTTGTCAATCGTGGATCGTTTGATTTCAAATGTCCCACCAGATTGAGCCGTTGCCATTGATGCGGAGTAGATCAGTATGATACTGATTATTAGAGATCGATTAGTCATGGCGAAATTCCTCTTCAGCGTGATTTAGCGATTTGACTTGATCATCAATACCCCAGGCTTCTGCCTGAAGGTATCGGTCTTTTTCTTTATCGGATTTTTCGATTTCCACTTCCACTTCAACACGATTTTTTCTGCCCACGGGTCCTGACGCACCCCGGTGACCTGCCAGCTGACATTCATGCCTGGTGCCCCCCAGAAATCTTGAACTGATTGAATTCGACTTCTGATGCACCAAACAACGAAGGGCCGGGTTGACCCACGGCAGTCAATTGATAACGGAATTCACGACTCAGGGTTTCGAAATAACCCGGTAGTTCGAGCCAGGCCTCAGCCGATGAATCGAGCCGGATATTGTCGTTGTACACATTCATCATGTCGGGGCTTTCGACAAAGCTGTGATACAAATACTGGTTCTCTGGATCAATGGGGTGGTCAATCTTGAATGAACCACCGCCCTTGATCAGGCTGCCTACGATATGGGTGTTGCTGGCAACCCGAAGACAGTTGACTCCAGGACCAGTCGGTGAATCAATCGTTACGCCACCATTGTCCATAACCCAGAACTTGGTGGCTCCACCTACCCGTGCTCGTAATGGGCCGTGGCCTGATGGAGCATCAATTTGCATTTGTGCTGCTGGCGTTTCTGTTCCAATACCCACTAGTCCGAACAGATTGGTTTCACCTTGTACACGAAGGCCATTCGAGGGTGCTCTGATACCGCTGCCAATGGTGGTCGAATTAGGGAGCCTCTGAACAAGTCGTGATTGGCTGTCTTGAGCGTGAAATACGCCCGCTCGGCGTTGCATGAGCTGAGCTATAGCACCACTATGACTCAGCTCATGCGCCTTGATCGGACGCACTTCCCATCTCAATCCAACTCGCCCTGACTTGTTCAGAGGCTCCCTGGATGAGAAGGCCAAATTATCAGTTATAATTAAAGAGCTTGACCAGATTTTTGTCAAGCCAATCAAGGTGATGATGTAGGTAACAGGCAACTGCTGTCCGCGCAGCTATATACCTTCAGCTCCCTCAGGGCTGCATCATAATAACTGATAATCGGTAGTCCATTTTCCCGGATTGCGATGCTATTGTGCCGACCATTAGAACGAATTGATGTATGGCCATCCAGTATTCTGGCTGATCCAGCGGAACAGGATTCATTCGCACAGTCGTAAATTTTAAGGTTCCTTTGTTGTGAATTAATTGGATTATCTTGAAAGTAAGCAATCATAGGCAAGCCGTTTTCTCTGAGAGTGATGCTGCTGTACCTGCCAACATTGCTTGTTCCTGCTGTGGTTGAATTATCTTCGAGTTTGTAGACACTTCCTGAGCTGCAGCTGGAGTTATCACAGTCATAAGCCTCAAGATCTCTACCACTGATGCTGTAATAACTGATAACAGGTCGTCCAGTCGGAAATCGTGATGCAATGCTGGAGTGGATACCAACGTTGCCTGCACTGACTAAAGTCGTGGGAAAACCGCTGGAACATACTTGCTGAAGACAGCGGTAAAACTTTAAATCTCCATTAGTGCTGTCATAGTAACTGACAATAGGGGTGCCACTTGGGTAAGTGGTGATCGACGCATGTGAACCCACGTCACCTGAGCTGTCCAGTGTACGGGCAGGTCCGTTGGAGCAGTCTGCGGCGGTACAGTCGAAGAGTTTCAGGTCTGCATTGTTCACATCATAATAGGCTATTACAGGTAAACCATCATCTCTGACCACAAGACTGGTGTATTGTCCTACATTACCAGCGCTGTCTAATGTGCGCTCAAGTCCTGATGTGCAGGAGGTATCCTGACAGTCATATACTTTCAAGTCACCATTTGTAACATCGTAATAACTGATGATGGGGAGACCATCGTCGCGAATGCCCATACTGGTGTACTGTCCTACATCTCCAATTGAATCTATGGTCAGATCAGTACCGGAGGTACATGAGTCATTATCACAATCGAATATTTTTAGGTCACCATTGGTGGCATCGTAATAACTGATAATAGCCAGCCCATTTTGCCGGATACTGATGTCTGTATATAGTCCAACGATTCCGGGGTTGTCTAGAACAGTGAATTGGGCCACATTCGCTAGAGTCATACACTGAACCGTGCCATTCGCATTGATGCCGGATAAATACATTCCCGTGGGACAGGTTCCGGTAATCCTTCTTTGAACCTGGTTGTCATTGATATCGCTTACACCGATGGAACCGTCCAGGATTTCAGTTGAAGCTACTGAGTCGTCGGCCATCTGATCACGAGTGACAGAATTAGAGGCTAAATCCTGTGATTGCAGACTGGCATCTATGACCTCATTACTGCCAACTGAATTTGCCGTGACTGAGCCCACATCATCGAGCTCACATGTGACGGTGCCATCAGATAAAATGGATCGTATGGATTGGCCTGAAGGGCAATTGCCAGTGACTCTCAATTGCAATTGATTGCTGTTCACATCGGATGATCCGATCGAGTTATCAATAATACTGGAACTCATCACGGCATTATCTGCAAGCTTGTCTAGAGTGATGGCCTGGTCAACGATTTTAGCTGTTGTAATGCTGAGATCGCCTATATCTGGTGTTAGTACCATGCCATCATCAATTTCATTGGTGCCAACTGCATTCTCACCAACAAACTGGGCATGCAATGCATAGGGTGCTGAGGTGATTTCATGTCGAGGCGTCAGCAGGGTATAGGCACCTGTGCTTACGCCTTCACGAACCGCAATCTCCAGATAAATGCGCTCACCCAAAAAGCTTGCGTCACCGAAATCAATCGCAGTTGAGAAAATGCCATCTGTTACAGTTAAATCGTCAGCGTTGAATACAGGCGATAGTTCTGTGCCGCCATCGATGACATCAAAGATGCGGAACTCAAAATCAAATTCACCACTGGCGGGCGAATTGTTATGCTCCAACTGACCCTGATAAGTGAATTCGCTACCTAAAGGGACGGCGACTAAATTTGTGTATAGAGCTAATAGAGCTAACGCTGTTAATGATTGACTGATACGGTTCATGGTGAAATTCCATTCTGTATTTTATATGACATACAAAAAGAACCTCAAAAGAGGGACATCTATCTAAGGAGCCTCTGAACAAGTCGTGAGCGACTGTCGTGAGCGTCAAATCCGCCCACTCTGCCATTGGGTGACATGGCATGAACTGAGCCATAGCACCACGATGACTCAGTCCATGCGCCTTGATTGGACCCATTTGCCATCTCAATCCAATCCGCTTAAGGCTTGTTCAGAAGCTCGCTAGCAAGTCCTCGAAATGATTGGTGTCGTGTACTTCGGCGCAGGTACGATGCACTTGCACCCACAGTTTGTGGCGCACATCAGCGCTCGCGTGCGCCTTGTAGCCGTGGAGGCTTTTGCCGTGCTTATTGGTCCACTTGGTATCCAGATCCTTCTAGGCGCGCTTGGTCTGAGACCAATCCTCGGTGATCTCGCCCCGATCCAGCGTGGGCTTTTCGTCCTTCGTAAAGTGCTGCACCGGTGTATGGATAATGGTCGCATCGATCAGTTGTCCATTGCGCGCCAGATAGCCGGCCACCGCCAATTGCTTGTGAACCGCCGCCACGATCACTTTCATCAAGCTCTGCTGATAGGCCCAGATCGTCTTGGAATCGGGAATCCGACTCGACGACTGCAGCCCGAGAAAGTGCTGGAAGGTGATCTGGTCCAGCGCCTGGTACTCGAGCTGGTCATCGGACAGGTTATCGGGTTGCTTGAGAACCAACAGATTGACTATCAACAGCACCGAAAACAGCGGTCTACCGCCCTTGGAGTAGTCCACTTTCGGCAACAGCTGGCTATTGCAACGAAATCAACCGCTGCATCGAGCACGGCCAATGGATTTCCAATGTGATCCAACTTGCGCTCCCGCTCGTCGCTGGCAAATAAACTGAACTCGATTTCTCGAGCCTCCGTCGGCAACTCGGAAAACAGGGTCTCCTGAGCCTGGACCATCAGGCTGTGAATGATATCGCTCTTGAATTTCCAATGGGACATGATTGTCTCCTGCATGATGTGACGTATCGAGCATGGCTCGACGGGCACAGTCCTCATCCGGACAGTCGCGTGAATGCAACGTCCTCGCACGTGCAGACGGCACACGCTCAGGAGATCATGAGAAACAGGCGGCAGAACTGCCAAATGGTTACTTGTCGCGTGGGTTGGGTTCCAGGCTGGGTCAGAGGTAGGGCGTCTGTGATGGCCAAGACCTGGCTGTTCGTTCACGAGGCAAGGCTTCTTGACTGAAGATCGGGGAAAAACGGGGGGACAAGCATTGAATGTCACCGACATACAGGACTCACCGATCCGTGCTCCTCTGCGCTGTTGTGCATTACTGGGCGGTCAATTCGTGCTCTTGCTTGCGAGCATCAAGGCGCTCAATCAGGCAGCGATTGTGTGTATTCGGGGGTTGGTATGAAGCCCTCAATGGCGGTTTATCCTGGGGTCGGTTCTGGAGCGTGATCAGCCTTTCAGTGGTGTTTTTGGCGATCTTCGGCAAAATAGTGTAGAATGGTCAGTGTCTGGGCGTTACATGTAGTTGTGATGATTGCCAAAAAAGCGATTTCTGACCCGACGCGCAGGGCAAACCCCTGCTTCCAGACAACCGAATTCCCTGACTGTAGAGCGCGCAGTATGCCGCCCGATCACTTCAGCTGATCCGGAACTGTCAGGAGCACTCGAATTTATTCAACGGCTCGTACTCTGGCCTTCCCATTCTTCTGAGTGCCTTCAAAATTCAAATCTGCCTGCGTCATGGTGATCCCGCAGCCAGAATTATTTATTCACCAATAAAATGAGAAAACAGTATGAGTAAAGGTACAGTGAAATGGTTTAACGCCGACAAGGGTTTCGGGTTTATTGCTCCAGAAGATGGTAGCAAGGACCTGTTTGTGCACCACAGCGAGATTCAGGCAGGCGGTGGCTATGCTACGCTGACCGATGGTCAGGCTGTTGAGTTTGAAGTCGGACAGGGCGAAAAAGGTCCCTGCGCCAACAAGGTACAGGCAGTCTGATCGACTGACGCACCATTAGCTCTGAGAAAAGGCGCGATTATTCGCGCCTTTTCTTTGTCCGCGATTTCTGCATGATTGGCCATATGAGCAAGCGAGAGAACCATCCCGAAGCTGCCATCGATGCCCGTCTCACAACCAGGCTATCTGTGTCTGTCGTTCATGGCTCCAGTTAACAAACCTTGCAGTTCAAAGGGCCGCTGAGGACACTGGCGGTCAGTATGATTCGCCCCGTCTGAACTGCAGAATATGCCCTTTGAACTCTTTTGGCAGGTAGTCAGTGTGCGCGGGTTTGAAGTGATCGGATGAGAATCCGAATTCTATCATTCGCTGACTGAGCTTGTTCTTCCTGCCGCGCCCTGGATCGACCAGGATGACTTCGCAGTCTGGTTTTGCATGGACTTCGATGAAGTTGGCCAGTAAGTCGATATGGATATTCTCGTACAGCAGGTCGCTGCCAATGATCATGTCAAACTGTCCGAGCGTATCCAGCTGGCTTTCCCAGTCTGCTCGCTCATAGGCGATTGGGCTGTCTTCATTCAGGGTGGTATTTCTGAGCAGAAAGGTGCCGGCTTCCGGGTGATGATCGGTAGCGGTGATATCGGCCAGTCGCTTGTTCAGCAGCAAGCTGGACAGGGCCATGCCGCAGCCAATTTCCAGAATGCGTTTTGATCCGGTTGGCAGGTCCGCCATGTGGTGTGCGAGCACCATACTGGAAGGCCAGATGA
>QIGV01000141.1 GCA_003230085.1 Gammaproteobacteria bacterium | reverse complement strand
ATGATTGGGCGCGGGAGCACCGGACTGTCAAAGGGTTTAGTGGGGGTGATCCCTTCGATGGACCGGACGTGATTACCTGGGATGTGGATGTTTTGATTCCGGCAGCCCTGGAGGATGCAATCAACGAGGACAACGTTAATGAAGTCAAGGCGGACATTATCATTGAAGGGGCAAATGCCCCGACTTCACCGGTGGCGCATGAAGCACTAGTAGAACGCGGGGTGCTTATTGTCCCCGATATCCTTGCCAACGCAGGCGGTGTAACGGTTAGTTACTTCGAATGGGTACAAAACATCCAGCAGTTCCGTTGGCAGAAGGATCGCGTTGATCGGGAGCTCACTGAGATTATGCGCAAAGCCTATGCAGCAGTTAGGTATGTTGCCAGTGAAAAAAATATTGACATGCGGACGGCTGCTTTTGTATTGGCAATTCGGCGGGTGGGTGAAGCTGCAAAGTCGAGAACGTTTACAGAAGAAGATGTCCAATTATAGAGGATGAGTTGAGAGAGATGAGTCGTTTCTGAGCAAGGGGAATCGTAATGCGTTGTGCTGAACTATTTATTCGCTGTTTGGAAAATGAAGGCGTAGAGTATATTTTCGGAATACCCGGGGAAGAAAACCTGGACGTTATGGATGTGTTGCTTGACAGTAGCATCCGTTTCATCACCGTAAGACATGAGCAGGGCGCGGCCTTCATGGCTGACGTGTACGGCAGGCTGACCGGGCGTCCGGGAGTGTGTCTCGCGACGCTCGGTCCTGGCGCAACCAATCTCATCACGGGCGTGGCCGATGCCAATATGGACAGAGCGCCGATCATCGCCATCGCCGGGCAAGGTTCCACGCACCGCCTGCATAAAGAAAGTCACCAGATTCTCGACCTGGTCAATTTGTTCAAACCAATCTCCAAGTATGCTACCCAGATACTTGCGCCGGAGATCGTTCCTGAGATCGTACGCAAGGCCTTCAAGGTCGCCAAGGCAGAGAAGCCGGGTTGTAGTTTTATCGACTTTCCAGAAAATATCGCTGCAGCAATGGTCGAGGGGAAACATCCCCTTAAGGTGCAGGACCCGTTAACCCCACTCGCACCTGAAGAGAAGCTCAAGCAGGCCGCCGAGATCATCAGCAATGCCAGATTTCCACTAATTATGGCAGGCAACGGCGCAATTCGTGCGCGTGCTGGTAAAGCACTCATGGCATTCGTCACACAGCTTAGCATTCCGGTCACCATGACTTTCATGGCCAAAGGTACAGTGCCACGCAACCATCCAATGTCGCTGGGGGCGGTCGGTCTTTCTTCTCATGACTTTGTGGGTTGTGGATTCGATCGTGCTGATGTGGTGATTTGTGTTGGCTATGATCTTGTTGAATACCACCCGCAGCTCTGGCATCGCAACCCGGAGCAGAAAATTATTCATATCGACGCCCTGCCTGCCGAAGTGGATGAACATTACATTCTTGAGGTCGGTGTGGTCGGTAATATCAGCGAAACATTGCGCAACCTTACGCAACGGGTAGCACCACGAACTGGCAATTGGGCCGATTCGCTACGCCAGGCGATGATCAAGGAAGTTAGCGAGCATGCAGAAGATGATGGCTTTCCTGTTAAGCCACAAAAAATACTCTGGGATCTCCGGCATGTGCTCGATACCGAAGGCATTCTCATCTCCGATGTGGGCGCACATAAAATGTGGATTGCCCGCATGTGGCAGGCGACTGCTCCCAATACCTGCATTATTTCAAATGGCTTCGCGGCGATGGGGATCGGAGTGCCCGGTGCGGTTGCGGCAAAGCTTGTATATCCCGACCGTCAGGTCGTTACTATCACAGGCGATGCCGGCTTCCTGATGAATTCGCAGGAAATAGAAACAGCCGTACGCCTGGGCCTTGCATTTGTAATTTTGGTGTGGAATGACAGCAAATATGGCTTGATAAAATGGCACCAGGATCGGCGTTTTGGTCGCGACAGTCATATCGAATTTAATAATCCTGATTTTGTTCAATATGCAGAAAGCCTCGGCGCACGCGGATTCCGCGTGGAGTCGGTTGATCAATTGGTGCCAGTGCTCAGGGAAGCGCTGCAGTGCGGCACTGTCGCCGTTGTTGACTGTCCCGTTGACTATGCAGAAAACATGAAGTTGACCGAAAAATTGGGTGAGCTCGTCTGTCCTATTTGAGGGGAAACAATAATGGTAAACGAAAAAAAAAATGACATAACACACTTTCCACACCAGATTGCAGTCCCTGTCACTCCGGTTGGAAAAATGGACGTTGTATCGCCTTTCGATCGTAGCCGTATCGCTACCGTGGACCTGATTGATTCCGAGGGAGTCGGGAAGGCTTTGACGGTGGCTGAATCCCTGTATCGCGATCGTACGAACTGGCTGGGTGCTGACCAGCGAATTGCTATCTTGTCGCGCACTGCTAATCTCCTGGCCGAGCGCGCCGAGGTGTTTGCCATCGAAGCCGCACGTGAAGGTGGTAAACCGCTGGTCGATTCCCGCATAGAGGTGGCGCGGGCCGTTGATGGCTTACGTAATTGCGCTGAGCTACTACGGTCTGAGTCCGGCACCGAGGTCCCTATGGGCGCCACCGGGGCATCGCGCCATCGTCTCGCTTTCACTACCCGCGAACCCATCGGCGTTGTGGTGGCAGTGAGCGCATTCAATCATCCTCTGAACCTCATCGTTCATCAGGTGGGGCCCGCAGTAGCAGCGGGTTGCCCAGTGGTAATCAAACCTGCGGAAGATACACCACTGAGCTGCTTTCGCCTGGTCGGACTTTTGCACGAAGCTGGCTTGCCTACCGGATGGGTCCAGGCACTACTGACCGACAAGCACGAATCGGCCGAACGGCTGGTCACGGATCCACGCGTAGCCTTCTTCTCGTTTATTGGCAGCTCGCGTGTCGGTTGGCACTTACGCTCCAGACTGGCCCCGGGCACGCGTTGTGCCCTGGAGCACGGCGGTGTCGCACCCGTTATCGTTGATCGTGGTGTCAACCTGGAAGATGTTGTGCCGCTATTGGCGAAAGGTGGTTTCTACCACGCCGGCCAGGTATGTGTGTCTGTTCAGCGCGTGTTCGTTCATCGCGACATTGCCGATGTGCTGGCCCGGCAGCTCGCAGCGGCGGGAAAGGCCATGCAGGTCGGTGACCCGGTACTGGGCGATACCGAGATTGGTCCGTTGATACGCCCTCGTGAAACCGAACGCGTCCATGAATGGGTGACCGAAGCAGTGGATCGGGGTGCAGAGTGCCTCTCTGGCGGAACCCCACTGTCCGAGAGCTGTTACCCGGCGACAGTTCTTCTCAATCCACCAATAGATGTTCGCGTTAGCCAGCAGGAAATTTTTGGGCCGGTGATATGCGTTTATTCCTACGATGATGTTGAAGATGCTATCCAGGAAGCAAACAGTTTGCCCTATGCCTTTCAGGCAGGCGTCTTCACGAAGGATCTCGATTTCGCATTGGGTGTTGCAAATCGGCTCGTGGCCTCGGCTGTGATGATCAATGATCACAGTGCCTTCCGCGTTGATTGGATGCCATTTGCAGGCTTGCGCAAGTCTGGTCTAGGCGTTGGGGGCATTCCTTATACTTTCCGCGAAATGCAGCTGGAAAAAATGATTGTATTACAATCGAAACAGCTTTGAGCCTGGAGTGGTAAAGCTCTGTTCCTGGTAACGCATTTCCAATACCCCTTGCCATGATTTTACCACCGAACGAACAGGCTTTGTCTGAGCAACAAGCCGGGCGGCGTGAGCTGCTGGCAACAAGCCGGGCGGCGTGAGCTGCTGTCCTGGGCCTTGTATGACTTTGCCAACTCGGGTTATACCACGGTTGTACTCACCACAATTTACAGCGCCTATTTTGTTGCAGTAGTTGCCGGTGGCCTGCCGGAGTTAGAGCCAGGTGAAGCCACCTTTATCTGGACGCTGGCAGTAAGTCTCGCCAATTTTTTCGTTCTACTGAGTGCGCCGATGATCGGTGCTGTTGCCGATCTTAAGGCCATAAAAAAACGTTTTTTGCTTGTGTCTACCGTAGGGAGTGTAGTGGCAACTGCCCTGCTGGCACTGGTGGGGCCCGGTGACGTAGTGTTCGGCGCCGTCTTGTTCATCATCTCTGCGATCTTTTTTTACAGCGGCGAGAATCTGATTGCTGCCTTTTTACCTGAGATCGTTTCTGCTCAGCGGATGGGGCGGATGTCAGGTTATGGCTGGGGTCTGGGTTATGCCGGTGGCCTGCTGACCCTGGGGATCTGTCTGGCGTATATCGTATGGGCCAAAGGTGAGGGGTATCAGGAAGAGCAGTATGTGCCTGTTACCTTGCTGATTACTGCTGTGATTTTCGCACTGGCTGCGACGCCAACATTTTTATGGCTGCGTGAGCGGGCAACCGCAATATCAATGCCTTGCAGTCGTGTCTCCTATATACGTAAGGGCTATGAACGGTTACGCGTCACTTTGACCGAAGCAGTCCATTTCCGTGACCTGTTCCGTTTTTTGATCGCATTGGTGGTCTACCAATCGGGCGTCAGCATTGTGGTGGTATTGACCGCGATCTATGCCCGTGAGGTCATCGGCTTCGATAGCCAGGCACTGTTATTGCTGGTGATGTTAGTGAATGTCACGGCTGCAATTGGTGCCCTGGTATTTGGTCCGTTACAGGACCGCATCGGCTCAGTCCCGATGCTGGCTTGTACCTTATTGATCTGGTGCGGGGCCATAATACTGGCTTATGTTGCGGAAGAACGCAGTGATATCTGGATTGCCGGGAACCTGATCGGTCTGGCGATGGGCGCCAGTCAGGCTGGGGGGCGAGCGTTGATAGGAAAACTCACACCACAAGCGCGTTCAGCAGAATTCTTTGGCCTGTGGGGGATGGTGAACCGTACGGCCGCAATTATCGGTCCATTGAGTTATGGTCTTATCAGCTATTTAAGTGCCGGGAATCACCGCCTGGCGATCCTCTCAGCGCTTGCATTTTTTATCACGGGGCTGGTTCTCTTGCTAGGCGTTGACGAGAAGCGCGGAATGGCGGCGGCAGTCAGGGACATTAACTCACCCTGAAGAATGGATTTTTCTGGGCAGACTTTAATCAGGCTATTTCATGCAAGTTAGCATTTGTGAAAGTATTACCGATATTTCAGCAGCAGACTGGAATTCCCTGGTTACGAATAACTACCCGTTTGTAAGGCATGAATTTCTGCATGCACTCGAGACACATGGCTGTGTCGGGGAAGCTTCTGGCTGGCTACCTCGGCATATCATCGTATATGATGAGGGTAGATTGATCGGCGCCATGCCGCTGTATGAAAAGCATAACTCTTTCGGTGAGTTCGTGTTTGATCATGCCTGGGCTCAGGCCTATCAGCAGTTTGGTCTGCGCTATTATCCCAAGCTTGTTGCCGCTGTACCGTATACACCGATCTGCGGCCCGCGTCTGCTTGCACATGTGAAAGATCGGCCTGTAGTATTCCCGCTGCTTCTGAAGACGGCGCAGCGCCTGGCAGTTACTATCGGCGCTAGCGGATTTCATTGCTTGTTTCCCGAAAGCACTGAGCAGGCCTGGCTGGAAAGCCAGGCGCTGATGACTCGCTATGACTGCCAGTATCACTGGCATAATCAGGGGTACGCATCCTTCGATGACTTTCTATCGAAACTAACCTCAAAAAAACGTAAAAATATCTGTCGTGAAAGACGTAGAGTACAAGAGGCAGGCATAACTTTTCGGCGCTTATCCGGTCATGTCGCAAGTGACAGAGACTGGCAAATTTTTACCCGCTTTTATCACAGGACATTTATGAGCAGGGGAGGTGTTGCGCCACTGAATAATAATTTTTTTAGAGATGTGGCGCAATGTCTACCTGAACAGGTGCTGTTGGTGTTGGCAGACAGGGGGGATGTGCCGGTTGCTGGCGCCTTGATGTACTGCAGCGATGAAAAATTGTATGGGCGTTACTGGGGGTGCACAGAGGTGGTAGATAATCTACATTTTGAAACTTGCTACTACCAGGGGATCGAGCACTGTATTGAAAAAGGACTGAAAATTTTCGAACCCGGGGCACAGGGCGAGCATAAAATTGCTCGTGGATTTGTGCCGGTCTTGACACGCTCAAGCCATTGGTTAATAGAAAGTCCGTTGCAAGACCCTATCAGGAATTTTATTCAGCGTGAGCAGGAAGCAGTCAGCGCATACATACAGAATATCGAGGGAAATCTGCCCTATAAATAATCAGGGACTCCAGATTTATGGCCGTAGTCATTAGACTGTTTTATTTGTCGCGGCAGTAAAAATCCGGGCTGTTTGCGATCAGTGACGGATAATTGGGGCAGAATCGCATGTTTTTAACGGTGTTACTCCTGTCCAGATAGGCATCACAAATGTGGACATTTCGGGATTGTGTGCAACGTCTGCAGTTATTGATATGTCCTTGTATTATTTTCGGGGTCATGTACTTGAAATATCCCTCGCGGGGCACCCCAAGTTTATCCAGCATTTTTGATATACGCAGGTTATTTACCTGGTTTTCGAGGTCTACATTCGGCTCTTCAGGCTTCTGTTTTCTGGAATAGTGAATGCGCTGAATGGAGATGAAACCGAGTATTGCCGTGCTGGTTAGTAATAAAAGATTAGAAATTGATGTCAGTGTATTCATTGCTGTACCTCCCTTATCGGGTACAAAAATCAGATTTTTCCTTATCGTTATCTGTATCGGCTCCATTTCAGGGTTACTTGAGCTTTTCTATCTAAAAATCAGTAATCTATATGAAGTTTCGACCCTGACTTCAGGGCAGGATTGTTTTCTTAGCCGTGCATATAGACAAATCAGGTGGTTTTCTATACGGTAATCAGTTCATTGGTGGCCTGTGCCGGCCCCCTCGCAACGGCTAGTTGTAAACCCCGTCAGGCCTGGAAGGGAGCAGCGGTAGCGACAAATTCGTGTGCCGGGGTGTGGTGGGTGCAGGCTGCCGCCAATTTCAGCCTTGTCGTGAACTGTCGAGCCCGGTAATCAAGGTGCGGAATTTACGACCTATAAACGAATAAAATTCATGAGTTATCAAGTTCTTGCCCGTAAGTGGCGTCCCCGTACATTTTCTGAAATGGTGGGGCAGGAGCATGTGCTGCGCGCCCTGATTAATGCGCTGGACAATGACCGTCTTCACCATGCCTTTTTATTTACTGGCACAAGAGGTGTGGGAAAAACCACTATTGCGCGGATTCTGGCTAAATCGCTGAATTGTGATCAAGGTGTCAGTTCCAAACCCTGTGGTGTCTGCTCTGCTTGTTGTGAGATCGACGAGGGCCGGTTTATTGACTTAATTGAGGTTGATGCGGCCTCCAGAACCAAGGTGGAAGATACCCGCGATCTACTGGACAACGTCCAGTATGCGCCCACCCGTGGCCGCTATAAGGTGTACCTGATTGATGAGGTACACATGCTCTCAAAACACAGCTTTAATGCCTTACTGAAAACCCTTGAGGAGCCTCCGCCCCATGTCAAATTTCTGCTAGCGACTACTGATCCGCAGCGTTTGCCAGTGACCATTCTGTCCCGCTGCTTGCAATTTAATTTGAAGCGGATACCCCAGACCCTCATTGGGGATCATCTTGCCCACATCCTTGAACAGGAACAGATTGCAGGTGAAGCGGCTGCAGTCAGCCATATTGCCAGAGCAGCAGATGGCAGTATGCGAGATGCTCTGAGTCTTTTGGATCAGGCCATTGCCTATGGTGGAGGCGCACTTAAAGCATCTGATGTTAGCACCATGCTGGGTACTATTGACTCTGGTTTTGTTTTTGATTTATTAAACGGGCTGGTACGGCACGATGGTGATGCAATACTGGCATGTACACAACGGGCTACAGAGCAGGCCTGTGAATTTTCAGAATTGCTAGGTGATTTAATATCGGTGTTGCATCGCATTGCTGTAGTGCAGGTCGTTCCGACGACGCGGGAGGAAGAACTGGATGATGACCAGGAGCAGATTCTTGCACTGGCAGACATATTCAGCAAAGAGGATATCCAGCTATACTATCAGATTGCGATATTGGGGCGCCGGGATTTGCCGCTGGTACCTGATTCACGCAGTGGTTTTGAAATGGTTATGTTACGTATGCTGGCATTTCATCCGGTGGCGGCACCAGCTCAATCGAATGCCCCAGTTGTTGAGTCGCAGGATAGGAAGCAACCACCACCCCGATTGGCTACTAACCCTGTTGAGGAGTCACAACAGCGGCATAAAACTGTATCCAGTAGCGAGTGGGGCAGTATTGTGGACCAATTGAGGTTGGTTGGCATGATGCGCGAATTGGCTAGTAATTGCGTACTTGAGTTCCATGATGGCGCCAGGATGCGGTTAGTGCTGGATGATGCCCATGCCTATCTGTCAAACAAGCAGCGGGAGCAGGATTTGGAGAAGGCATTGCAGGGTCATTTTTCCTGCGATCTTAAATTGGAGATTATCACCGGTACGGCTGGCCAGGATAGCCCGGCAAAGCAAAAGGTGAAAGTTAGACAGGACCGCAAACAGCGCGCCATTGAGGCGATTGAAAATGACGCGGGTATCCGAACACTCCAGGAAACCTTTAATGCACAGGTTGTTCCAGAGTCTATTCAGCCTGCGGGTGAGTGTACAATCACTGAAAAGTAACAGATATGAAAATGAAAAATTACCGGATTTCACCACGGTATTTATTGAGTCTCTATCTTTAAACCTGTCGTATTATTTCACGCCAATCCAGTAGCGAAATAAGCGATAAAATCGGTCATCAGAAATTTTGAGGGGAAGTATATGAAAGGTGGACTAGGAAATATTATGCAGCAGGCGCAAAAAATGCAGGAAGACATGCAGAAGGCGCAAGAGGAAATTGCCAATATGGAAGTTGCCGGGGAGGCAGGCGGAGGACTTGTTAGTGTGGTAATGACCGGGCGGCATGATCTCAAGCGGGTGCACATCGACGATAGCCTGCTGCAGGATGACAAGGAAATGCTGGAGGATCTTATTGCGGCGGCGGTTAACGATGCGGTACGCAAGATCGAGACCGAATCCAAGGACAGGATGTCAAGCATGACCAGTGGGCTGTCGCTACCTCCCGGTATGAAGCTGCCTTTTTAGATTATGAATGAAAGCCACTTGATCAAGCGTCTGATAGAGGCTTTTCAGTGCCTCCCCGGGGTTGGACCCAAATCAGCCCAGCGGATGAGCTATTATCTGCTTGAACGTAACCGGGATGGTGGGCGACGTATTGTACAGGCATTGTCTGATGCTGTTGAGAAGGTAGGGAATTGCAAGTACTGTCGAACTCTGGATGAAAATGAAATTTGTAGAATTTGCGCCAATGCCAGTCGTGATCGCTCCCAGTTGTGTATCCTTGAAACACCGACAGATGTCCATGCGATCGAACAGTCAACATCCTATAAGGGCCTCTATTTTGTCCTGATGGGACACTTGTCACCTCTGGATGGCATTGGTCCCGAAGACATCGGGCTGGATATTTTGGCAGAGCGCTTCGCCAAAGGCATGATCAAAGAGGTGATACTGGCCACCAATCCCACCATGGAAGGTGAGGCCACGGCGCACTACATAGCCGAAATGGCAAAAGATTTTGACATCAAACCCTCACGCATCGCTTTTGGTGTTCCTTTCGGTAGCGAATTGGAATACCTTGATTCCGGCACCTTGTCCCATGCCATCATGGGGCGCCGTGATTTGTAAAGATTGCCGGGTGCTGATTCATACGGCAATCTCTCGAGTCACCATGAAGGCTGTCTTGCCATTGCTGTTCTCAATGTCATTGAGTGCGGCTGAAATACAGTTTATCGAGGTTGAGGTACGCGGAAATCGTTATCACATCCAGGCCGAGAGTCTGATTGAGGTTCCACCGCAAATCGTACTGGAGGCCTTGCTTGATTATAATAACTTTCATCGTTTATCCGATGATTTCTCATCTACTCACTATATCAGCCCCGCAGCGGATGGTACGCCGTTGGCGTATAGCCAGCTGGACGGTTGTATCCTGATCTTTTGCACAGTGCTGGAAAAGGTAGAGCGGATCACAAGGCCGTCAGAAAATGAAATCGTGGCGATAGCGATACCTGAACGGAGTGATTTTATTTATAGCCGAGGGCGCTGGGTGGTCAAGAGTGCAGGTGAAAATACCAGGTTGTACTACGAACTCGAAATGGAGCCGGATTTTTGGATACCGCCCGTGATCGGGGCTTGGGCGATCAAATCAAAATTAAATTCTGCCGCACTCTACATGAGTCGTCGAATTGAAGAGATGTGGGCGGCCGGTATCCCGCTGAGCGAGCTAACGGTACAGCGGAGTGAATAGTCTTTTCCCCTGGTAATATCGAGCACTCCCAATGCAAGAAGAGCCGCGAGGTGTTTTAATATCTTTGCTTGTCTCGATAAGATGTATATTAAATGGTGATTATTCTTTATGTTAGTGTCTAAACACGCTATAATCGGTGTATACAGGCAAAGTGTCATTATTTTTCTATAAAATACAGTGTGATACACAAGTCATGCAGTTAACGTTATACACTGACTATTCACTCCGGGTTCTCGTCTATCTTGGCCTCAAAGGCGACGATTTGGCAACGATATCCGAGATTGCCGATCATTTCGAAATCTCCAGAAATCACCTGGTCAAGGTTGTACACAACCTGTCCAATCATCATTTCATTCAGACGGTACGGGGAAAGGGCGGCGGGATGCGCTTGGCGCGCAGTCCGGAGCTAGTCAATATCGGAGATGTGGTGCGGCATACCGAGGCCAACTTCAATGTTGTGGAGTGTTTTGACAAGAGTAAGAATAGCTGTGCTATTACCCCGGTCTGTAAACTGAAAGGGGCACTGCATCGTGCTGTAAAGAGCTTTCTTGGCGTATTGGACGAATATACCCTGGCAGATGTTTTGCAGAACAAGGAAGAACTGACTAATATCATTTTCATGCCTAGTACTGGCACAATGAGCTCATAATCTCCCTATAGCTTGACAGCCTGTTGGGGTCAATTTTCCCCTCATCAACAGCCATAGCGATGGCGCAACCATCCTCGCCGAGATGCCTGCAGTTGCGATATTTACAACTGCCTTTGTATTCATGAAATTCCTTGAAGCCATCTTCCAACTCCGGGGCTGTAATGTGCCACAGGCCAAACTCGCGCACGCCGGGTGAGTCGATTATTTCACTACCACATGCCAGGTGATACAGGGTCGTGGTGGTAGTAGTGTGTCGTCCTTTGCCGCTTGCCGATGATATGGCGCCAATCCGAATGTCCAGGTCTGGAATTAAAATATTAATTAGAGAAGACTTCCCCACACCGGATTCGCCCACCAGGACCGATCTCTTGTGGTGTAGCCTGTTTCTGAGTTCTGACATGCCAGCTTGTGTGGTGGCGCTGCTAAAGATGACTGGATAGCCAAGATCACTGTAACGCCTCAATTGTGCTGTCAGGTCGGCGAGTCTATTACTATTGATGAGATCAGCTTTGTTTATTACGATGATTGCTTCGATACCACTTAGTTCAGAGGCAACAAGGTACTGGTCCAATAGCTTGGTGTTAATGTAATCTGACGAGGGAATTGCATTTACTATAGCCAGCTGACTGACATTTGCGCAGACAGGCTTCAGCTTATTTCGTCGGTCGGGCCGTGACAAAATTGAGGTGCGTGGTAGTACGTCGACAATCGCACCAAGTCCTTCGTTCTGCGGTGACCACCTTACCAGATCACCACAAATAACAGTGCCAACTTTTTTTCTGGCTACACAGCAATGGATGTCACCTTGTGCATTTTCCACTGCGATATGGTTGCCAAAATTGGCAATCACCAGGCCGTCTTGTAATGTTGGCCTATTTTGAGTCATATATTGCGCGCATTACTCATATCATTTGTAATATAGTAGCTAGCAGCTTGCCATTGAACTGCAAAATAAGGGAGTCACTATTATGGCACAAGATGCCGACAATCTGATATGGATCGATCTTGAAATGACAGGGCTCGA
>QIGV01000216.1 GCA_003230085.1 Gammaproteobacteria bacterium | reverse complement strand
GATATACGCCTGGGTGCGCGAGTACTTTCCAGCCAGCTCAAAAAGAGTATGGTGGAAATTCAGTATGAAGATACTGATGGCACCCAGCAGGTCAAGGTGGACAAGCTCATCGTGGCAGTGGGACGACTGCCGAATACCAATAATATATCAGTGGCAGGAACCGGTCTCACTCTGAATGAATGGGGCTATATACATGTGGATGAGCATTGCCGTACCAACCTCCCCGGTGTTTACGCCATTGGAGATGTCGTGCGGGGGCCTATGCTGGCGCACAAGGGATCCAGAGAGGGTGTTATGGTTGCTGAGATCATTGCGGGACAATCTGCCACAGTCAATTATGACCTGATTCCAAGTGTTATCTATACGCACCCGGAGATCGCCTGGGTTGGAAAGACCGAGCAGGCCTTAAAGGCGGAGGGTACCCCGTATAAATCAGGGGTTTTCCCGTTCGCAGCAAACGGCCGTGCACGTGCACTGGGCGAGACTGTCGGTATGATCAAAATTTTGTCGGATGCTGTCAGTGACCGGGTATTGGGTGTGCATATGATGGGCCCTCAAAGTTCTGAACTCATTGCTTGTGCAACGGTGGCTATGGAATTTGGCTCCAGCAGCGAGGACCTGGCAATGACAGTCTTTGCACATCCTACTTTGTCTGAGAGTATCCATGAAGCGGCACTGGATGTAGAAGGACAGGCAATCCATATTGCGAAAATGAGAAAAAAGAAAAAATAAGGAATGGAGTACAAGTTATGAATCTGCATGAGTATCAGGCGAAGGCAATGTTTTCCGGTTACGGTATTCAGGTGCCAGCGTATGGCGTGGTAAAGCAGCTTGATGAAATTGATGAAGTACTGGCCCGGCTAGGCGGTGATCGCTGGGTGATCAAGGCCCAGGCCCATGCCGGCGGCAGGGGTAAGGCTGGCGGGGTCAAATTTGCCGACAATATTGAAGCCGTACGGACGATGACTGAAGCGATGCTGGGGATGCAATTGGTCACCTACCAGACAGATGCGAAGGGAAAGCCAGTCAATGAGGTATTGATTGAATCGCCTTGCGACATTGATCGCGAGCTCTATCTTGGCATGGTGATTGATCGCGCTACCCGGCGTATCGTAATCATGGCGTCACAAGAGGGCGGTGTCGAAATAGAGCAGGTTGCAGCGCAATCCCCGGAAAAAATATTACGTGCTACCCTGCATCCGGTGGTTGGTCTGCAAGCTTATCAGAGCCGTGATCTCGCGTTTGCGCTAAACCTGAAGGGTAAACAGGTTAAGCAGTTTGGACAAATTCTGAAGGGTTTGGCGCAGGCCTTTGTCGAGGAGGATCTAAGCCTGGTGGAAATCAACCCATTGGTCGTGACCAGCCAGGGTGACGTGCTCGTGTTGGATGCCAAGGTCAACATTGATGACAATGCCCTGTATAGGCATCCGCAGAGCCAGGCGTTGCGTGACTTGAGCCAGGAGGATTCCCGCGAAGTGGAAGCCAGTGAGTGGGATCTTAGCTATATCGCCCTGGATGGAAATATTGGATGCATGGTCAATGGTGCCGGACTCGCGATGGCGACTATGGATCTTATTAAACTCGTGGGCGGTAATCCTGCCAATTTTCTGGATGTTGGTGGCGCTGCAACCCGCGAACGGGTCGCGGAGGCGTTTAAAATTATACTGGCCGACCCGAGTGTTAAAGGGGTGCTGGTCAATATTTTTGGCGGCATTGTGCGTTGCGATGTCATTGCCGAGGGCATTATTGGTGCTGTTGAAGAGATAGGGATTAATGTGCCGGTAGTGGTGCGTCTAGAGGGGACCAATGCCGATATAGGTCGGGATCTGCTCAGGCAGAGCAGTCTGCAGATTATTGCTGCGGAGGGATTGACCGAGGCGGCGCAAAAAATTGTATCTACTGTGGAAGAATCGGCATGAGTATATTAGTGGGCAAGGAGACCAGGGTAATCTGTCAGGGATTTACCGGTAAACAGGGCACTTTCCATTCAGAACAGGCTATCGCTTATGGTACCAATATGGTGGGTGGTGTTACGCCAGGTAAAGGTGGACAGACCCATCTTGGCTTACCGGTTTTTGATACGGTCAAACAAGCGGTAGACGAGGCAGAGGCTCAGGCGACAGTTATCTATGTGCCAGCGCCATTTTGTAAGGATGCGATACTCGAGGCCATTGATGCCGGATTACAACTGGTCGTGTGCATTACCGAAGGGATTCCAACACTTGACATGCTTGAGGTCAAATATGTTGCCGATGAAGCTGGTATTCATTTAATTGGGCCCAACTGCCCGGGCATTATTACACCGGGTGAATGCAAGATCGGCATTATGCCGGGCCATATTCATAAGCCAGGGAAGGTGGGTATTGTTTCCCGTTCCGGCACCTTAACCTACGAAGCAGTCAAGCAGACCACCGACCTGGGTTTTGGACAGAGTACCTGTATAGGGATCGGTGGTGATCCTATCCCGGGGACCAATTTTGTTGATTGTCTGAATCTCTTTAATGAAGACCCCGGCACTGAAGCGATTTTAATGGTCGGTGAAATTGGCGGCACGGCCGAGGAAGAAGCTGCAGAATTTATTCAGGAAAATATTAGTAAGCCAGTGGTGGCCTACATTGCTGGTGTGACAGCGCCGAAGGGCAAGCGCATGGGTCATGCGGGTGCCATTATATCGGGCGGTAAAGGAACGGCAGCGGAGAAATTTGCTGCGCTGGAAGCTGCGGGTGTGGCCACTACTCGTTCGCCTGCTGAAATGGGTAAGTGCCTGAAGGAGCTCCTGTCTGCCTGACTAGCCTGTCGGACTCAGGTAGAACCCGGTCTTCGGAGTGGTGCGACGACTTGATTGTTACAAGCTGTCCCTGTTCATTGTGGCCCAGCTCAATGTATTTCGCTTGTTGCAGGCGCGCTGTTAGGGCTGGCTCCAACTCAAAAAATTGAGCGATCTCTTTCTTACCAACATTGGGCTGCAGCGTACGGCGCTCTTTACCTCTGAACCTGATTTGATTATACAGAGCCCATCCGGTCAGTGAGACACCCAATGCCAGGATTACAGTGATATAGAAATCCAGTAGCTCACGCAATGCTTCCAGGCCCGACTGTACAACCATCTGATCATAGAAGGTTTCGATACCGAGCAGCCAGGCGATCAGACTGATGACCGGAATCCACAGATAAAACCAGAATATCCAGAAGAACAGGGTCAGTGCTGCATACGTATAGCGTTGACGCAGGGTCTGGAGATCAGGGCTCTCTATGATCAAGGGTTGTTTCATGGCCGTAACCCTCGGTCAGGGCTGACCCAGACAGCGCGCGTCCCTTTCTTTTTGAACAATGCCCTGGGCACGGCGGCGGCTGTCGTGAAAATATTCAGGATCCAGTAGGCTACTGGATACCAGATTAGCCAGTAATATATTTTGCCGAGGCCTTTTTCGAAACGGCTGTCGATGATCATGCTGACCGCAAATTGCGTCATACAGGTGATACCCAGGATGACGCCATTCCAGCCTGATAGCAGCGCTGGAATGGTCAGCGCGGCAGGAAGTTGAAAGAATTGCCCGGTCAGCCAGAGCAATATGGTTACAATCATGAAATATGACCAGATGACACTGGTGAAAAATTCAAGATACACCATCCACATCCGGCGTTTGCGCCAGTTGGCCATGGTGCGCACATATTTCAGCAGTACTTCTGCACCGCCCTGAGCCCAGCGTACGCGCTGGCGCCACAGCCCTGTGAGTGTTTCAGGCATCAGTATCCAGCACAATGCATTGGGTTCAAAGCGGATATCCCAGTGATCGAGTTGCAGCTTCCAGCTGATATCAATATCCTCTGTGACCATATCCAGGCTCCAGTAGCCGACCTTGTGCAAAGCGGATTTGCGGAATGCGGTCACTACACCGGAGACAGTAAAGACTCTTCCATAGATGCGCTGTGCGCGTTTGATGGCGCCCACAATGGAAGAAAATTCACCGACCTGAATTTTTCCCAGCAGCGTTGAGCGGGTACGGACACGCGGGTTGCCTGTCACTGCGCCTACCCGCGGCCCATCAATAAAATGACGCATCATCCATGTGGCTGCATTTTCATCCAGCAGGGCGTCGCCGTCGATACAGACCAAAAATTCATGTCGAGACACCATCGCACCCATACGCAGCGCCATGGCTTTTCCCTGGTTACATTGCAGATTCACGACGCGCAGCGCGGGATAGCGCTGATTCAGGTCATCAAGGATAATGCTGGAATTGTCACTGCTACCGTCATTGATTACAATGATTTCAAACTCGGGATAATTCTGCTTGGCGAGATGGTGTACGGTCTCGCCGATATTGTCGCCCTCGTTATAGCAAGGGACGATGAAGGAGACTCCCGGGTATTCCGGTAATGCCGGAGGGTTTTTGATATCCATGCCAGCCCCTGTTTCCCAGTGAAAATAATAATAGACAGAGCCGATAATCCACACGTAAGCCATGAACAACGGATAGTAGAATTCGAAGTAGAAAAGACCGGAAATAAATTGTGATAGATAGTCTGTCATTGTATTGGATAGGGGTAGCTATTCAGTGACATGGCAGGCTTGATTACCGTAATATCAGGATAGGATTTAAGGAAATCATCTGGATAATAGCCAAAATTTCTTGCTCCCAGAGTCAATAGTAGCTCCATTTGCTGGCGTAAAATTTCATTTCCGATGGGTTTCTTTGTATTCCAGTCGATGCTCTGTAATTCGAAGACCGTACGTTGTAAGGCCCCAGGCTTTTCAGCGACCCGTGATACGAGTTTGTTTAGCCAGCGCATAGGATTATTGGCCTTTTCCATATAAGGCATTGCCATGATGGCTGTGTAATCATAATTTTCTATAAACAGGTCCAGTGATTGGGCAAACCAGGTCTCAGACGCTGGATTCAGAGCGACTTCCGCATAAAGATTGCGCGCGGTTTTTATCGCTGGCCGATAGTGCCGTACCCGGTCTGCCAACATTAGTGTCCAGTCGATCAGGGCCTGTGTTTTTCGTTGTGACCACTTTGAAAATAGCGCGGGATCTTTGCGGATTTCTTGCAATGACGCTGGCAGTTGCCATTGCTGCTGATAAACCCTGGTGGCCAGGTCGCTGGCGTCTTCATAATCTGAAAGATAGGCATCGTCATGAAACAGCAAGCCATGAAAATTGGCGTGTATTGCCAGATCTTCATAGATTTCGCTGACTATTCTTTGGGTCTGGGTACTGAATGGTGATAGTCGTATATAGTCGGCCACATTTTTTTCGCCGGAGTCTGGCTCCCTTTCAACCAGCAAGTGTGCTGCTGGATTTTCTTTATTCAGGATAAATGAGAAGACTGGTAGCCAGGCATAGACGGTGACATTCGTGCGGGTAAACAGTTGCCATGCCGTGCGGTTAAACAGGTCCGCCCGCATTGGAAGATGGCGATTGGGAAAATACAATGCATCTGCGTTGCCATCGCCATCCGGATCTGCATAGGCCTGTAAATAGACGGTATTGATTTGCAGTGCCTTGATGCGGTCCAGTAAAAGCCCGAGGTTTTTTTCTTGCTGTGCAGGGTCGCTGTCATAGATATAGTCCAGATCTACATGGGCAACCCTGATGGCGCCTGGCTCATCAGAGTAATACAGTGATGTCACCATATCTGCGAGGGTATCGCCATCGGTTATCAGAATGCGCCTGATTGCTTCCAGATTCTGGAGATTGTTGGGGCCACTGTCCAGGGTGAGGGTTATCGGCATGCCCAGCTTGCCGGCGATATCGATGGCATCGTCATTGTAGCTGCCATATGGCCAGACCATGACGCGGGGTGACCGGCCGATATGCCGGGCAATCAGATCGCTGCTGGTACGCAGATCATCACTGATACGCTTGCGCCATTTCGTTTCGTCTTCGTAGGTGGCATTGTCGGGGTCATATTGCCGGGTGATCACGGCTGGCTGCAGGTTGCCCTGGGGGTTGCCCCTGACGCCGTGATGTAAATCATAGCTATGGGAGGCGACTTCAACCAGGCCGGATTCTGTCATCTCCCGGAGTTGATCCCAGGACATAAACTGTGAGCGGCGCGCTATCTTATCACCATAGCGGATTGTCTCTTCGCTGGACTCAATCCACTTTGCCAGTGGTGCCACCATCGCTGGATAATTGAATAGCTTCAACAGGGGGAATACTCGATTGTAAGTGCTTAGATACCCGTCATCGAAGGTCAGTAGCAGTGCCTTGTCAGGCAGGGGTTTGCCGCTATCCCTGGCCGCCAGGAGATCATCAATGCTGACGGGATGATAGCCATGTTCCCGTAGCCAGGAGAATTGAGAGACAAGCTCGGCAGTGCTGATGGTCATGGCATCAGCAACCCGATTACGGGAGGGATCGTCCTGCACGTCATGATAGGTGAGGACCATAAAGTTATTTTCTGCCTGTGCTTCTATTGCGAACAAGCTGCCTAAAACCAGTAGCAGGGTGATATGTAATGTGAGAGATTTCATATTAGAAGCGCCAATCCAGTGTCAGATACAAGCGCGTTTTATTTTCTGATGCGCCATCATAGGTTCTGCGTGTCCGGGAGATACCATAGGTGATTTCAAATGTGTCGTTGGGGTTCCACTGTTGCTCATAGAAAATCAGCCCGGTAGCCTTGGTTCCAAAACTTTCCTGATTGTAACTCCCCAGGGACAAACCCAGGCGATGGCGAAATGAACGATCATATTGACGGAACTGCAGCCACTCATTGATGAGCGTAACATCAAAAGACAGGTCCTTGCTGGGATTGAAGTAGGAGGTGTTGTCACGGGTGTTGGAGGATGAGTAGGCGCCGACAGTTCCATCCAGCTTATAGTGGGGTTTTGTTACCAGGCGTTGAAATAATGTGGCCTGGGCACTCTTGCGTATGTTTCCGTCACTGAAATCGAGGTATTTCAGGCCCGTATCGATACGTCGTGATTCATGAAAATAATAGCTGACATCCAGGTTAGTTAACCAGCCGTCAACATTCTCATTCAGACGTCCACGTAGCGGGATATCATTGCTGTTGCTGTCGTAGCCAGTGCCCAGGCGCCAGTGATCAGTAGGTTTCCAGAGCGCATTCAAGGCCAGTCCTGCATTGCCTGAATTGTCATCATCGTCGCGAGTGAGGATGGATACCAATTCAAGTTTGCGTTGGCGGTATTCCAGGCCTGCCCCTATGCGCCGGTATTCAGCATTGCCTTCCGGAAATTTGGCGGTTGCATAGTGGGTATACAGGAAAGGCCGATAGCGATATTTCAGTGGCTGGCTGTAAAGCCAGGCGTCCAGGTTAAAATCTTCGCTACCTTCCTGAACACCGCTGTTTTCCCCGTATCCCGTTGTCAGACGCAGTTCACGCATATTGTGTATTTCCCATGTGCGCTGCAACTTCTTGACCCCAGGATTGAGCGGGTATTGTTTCTCCAGTTGCTGCAGGGATTCATGGCTGCTCCGGAATTCAGCCAGTTCAAGCAGGGCTGCAGTTTCCCCCTGGCGGGCATTTAGGTGCTCGGGCTGGATAGACTGAGCAATATTAAACTCTCTGAGGGCATGTTCAGGCAGGCCGCGCCAGAGGTAGACATAGCCCAGTTCGGAGCGCAGCCCCGGGTTATTGGGCGCTTTTGAGAGCAAGCCACCCAAGCGGGATTGAGCATCCCCAAGGTTGTCTGCAAAGGCTTGAACCAAGGCCGCAGTCACGTCAGCTTGCAACTTTTTGAGGTTTTCCCGGCGCGGAATCCCGTCTTTTCCTCCCTGCCAGGGAGGTTCCTGCTGTGCCATCCGGGATACCAAGGCTTGTGCTTCTTCGAATGCTTCATTGTCAACATAGGCATATACCATAGCAAGTTTGGTATCGAAATCGTCGGGGTGCTTCTGTTCTATCTGGCGCAGTAGTGCGAGCGATTTTTCAGGCTCCCTTAGTTGCAGATAGGAACCTGCAACAGCTAAGAGCGCATGGTCCGGGATCTGCTCAGTTGTCGTAGTGTGTTCTTCATAAACAGCAATGACATCTGCGTAGCGCTGTCTGTCATAGAGTGCTTCGATCAGATCGTATCTGAGTTTCCGGGCAGTCACGGCGTCAGGGGATTTCATTGTCTGGAGTTGCTGGAGCTTGCTTTCCAGGGTGGTAATGGCCCGGTCGGTATCCTTATATGAGGGCCTGTTGACTTCCCCCGGCAAGCGGCCCCAGCGGATAGTGATGGCGGTCTGGTCCCGTTCAATAGCATCTTGCTCTGTAGTGCTCAGTAATCCTGGTGTTTGTTCCGCCATGGCGGCGGCTA
>QIGV01000006.1 GCA_003230085.1 Gammaproteobacteria bacterium | reverse complement strand
TCATGCAATTCTGAGAAGCTCCGATGTGAAATTTCGGACTATTACATTTCTTTTGTTGTTCCGCAGCAAGATTACCAGATAAGTGTTATTGGTTATCAGGGTGATGTTCCTGGTTGGAAACTGTCATGGTATATCAAAGAGCCTGACCCAGGAAAAACAAAGGTAAAGGAAGAGTTCTTTGTTTTCGATCACGGCCAGCTGGTTCATAAGGTCCAGACTGGTGTGCATTTGCTATATCTTAACGAAGATCGCTATGTATTCGGGCCATTGCTGGATAATCCTAATCAAGTAGTTAATTTCATCAATAATGTATATTTAGATTATCTATTGAAAGACCAGGGCCAATTGTTCCATGCTGCGGGCATGTGCCATCAAGGCAAAGGTTTAGGCATGGCTGGGTTTTCCGGGATGGGGAAATCGACATTAATGCTTAAGCTATTAGAACATGGGCATGATTTTGTCAGTAATGACCGCTTGGTAGTACAGTATAGTGAGTTTTTATTGATGCAAGGTATCCCAAAATATCCCCGGATTAATCCAGGTACAATTCTCAATCAGCCTAGTCTGGCACATATAATAACGCCTGAAAATAGGCGGCGTTATGCGGCACTATCGTTGGATGATCTTTGGGGTCTGGAAGAGAAATATGATGCCATTGTAGAGCAATGCTTTCCGGGGTGTGATTTTAAACTTCAATCCAAGATGGTAGGGTTTATTATTTTGAACTGGGATAGGCACAATAAATCACCTTTCAGTGTCAAATCTATCAAGCCTGCTGAACATCCCGAGCTGGTCTCAAGTGTAATGAAAAACCCAGGGATTTTGCTGCCGGGTACTAAAAAGCGCATACCACAAGCCAATCTTGAAGATTATGTGGCTTTGCTTGAACATTGCGAAGTGTTTGAGTTGACTGGTGGTGTTGATTTTGATGGCGCAGCTAAATTCTTCTCTGACTATTTGTCCCAATAGAAATGTCTATTCAGGCATATAAGGCTGCAACAGCCTGGTGAGCTCATCGAATTTTTCTTGTATTAGTGAAAGACCATTTTTTGATTCCAGATTAATGCGCGCAAGTGGTTCCGTATTTGACGCTCTGATATTGAAACGCCACCCCTCTTTGAATTCATAGCTGTGCCCATCGAAATTATCAAAATGAATTGCTTTGTCCCGGTATTCTGATGCTAGTATTGTCAGCGCACGTTGCATGTCGCATAGCTGGATGTTTACTTCAGGCAATACCTGGAAACGTTCTTTTCGTTCTTTGATATATTCATCAATATCCAGTTCGGTAAGTTGCAAATATTCAAGAAGCGTAAGCCAGGGAAACATACCAGAGTCACAGTATTTAAGCTCTCTGAAATAATGGTGCGCTGAACGTTCACCGCCATAGGCAGCGTCAACATCAGACATTTTTTGTTTTACTAAGGCATGGCCGGTCATGGAGCGAATCGGTATGCCGCCGTATTGCTTGATTATTTCTATCGTATTCCAATGTGCTATAGGATCAAAAACAATTTTTGCGCCAGGGTGTTTATTTAATGCTGCTTGTATTAACAAACCAATGATGTAGTAGGTATTATAATGCTCACCATTACTACCAAAAAAAAGGCATCGATCACCATCTCCATCCCAGGCCAGCCCAAGAGAATAATCTTTTTTTTGCATAAACCGCTTCATATTTTCAAGATATTCTGTCCGAATCGGATCGGGGCCTTTCTTTGGGAAGTCAGTGCTAGGCTCGCCATACAGCCAATCTGTCTCAATACCCAATCGTTTGAACAAAGGATCAGCAATAACTGATGCACAACCATTCATTCCGTTGACTGCAAGGTTTATATTCATGCTAGAGAGGCCAATAAAATGTTGACAGAGAAAATCAAGATAGCGGTCTATAATATTAATTGGCTTAATCAGGCCCATTTTATGCTTTTTTTTCAACTTGCCAGCAGCTATGCTATTTTTAAGTTGCAAGAGCCCACTCTTATGTGTAATAGGCTTTGCATTCTTCAGAACAGGTTTAAAACCATTATAGATTGCAGGGTTATGACTGGCAGTCACCATGATTGCACCATCTATATCAGGTAATGTGGCAGAGAAATAAATGAGTTCTGTCGGGCATAAACCGATATCTAGAACATCTATACCACCATCTATCAAACCCAGATTAAGTGCATCATGAAGCAATGGGCTGCTAGCTCTCTGATCGTGGCCAGTAACAATAGGGCCGACAGGCTGAAAATAATGAGCAAAAGACAACCCTAACTGATACGCAAAATCCTCATTTATGTCGCGTGGAAAATGTCCGCGTATGTCACCTTGTCGAAAAACGTTGAAGTCAGTACACATATTAGATTATATCGGGAAACTTTAGATAGACGATGCTATCTCTGATCATGTAAATGGTATGGCGCATATCAGATGAATTTATACTCTAGTGCGACCTTAAAAGTAATCCCCTTGCGAGTCGATCGTTCGACCTCGTTGTCGCGCAGGATCTCTATAGTAGGGTCAAGGATGTTCTGAGCTTTGAGCTTAAACTTGAGTTTGTTGCCACGGGTTCCTTCATAAAGGTTGCGGCTGTATACGAAGTCCAGTAGTGGCACTGGTTGCGCGTAGGCATCGGGCAGGCCCTTGGTGCCGACGCTGGTGATAAACTCCCCTGCCATATTGAAGAGCAGTGCCGCCTTAGTGGTTGTGATGAGATTTTCGTAACCGAGCGTGAAGTTGACAACCCAGGGGGCTTGTCCTTGCAAAGGTCGGTTGGGGTTGGTCTGCTGTGCGCCCGCATCACCCAGTTTTACTTCCGACTCAATCAGTGACACATTACTTTCAACATAAAAACGTGATGCCTTGCGGCCAAAAAAGCGTGATAGCCAGGCACGGCCCTGTAATTCCAGTCCATAGTTGATTGCTGATTCAGCATTTGCAAAAGAACGGATGCCACCAGCACCAAGTCGGACGACCTGTTCAATGGGTTGGTCAAAGTCCTTATAAAATATAGCTGCGGAGAGTCCCTCGAACTTGGTAAGGTACCACTCCCAGCGTAAGTCATAGTGATTAATGATGGCGCGCTTGAGATTGGGATTGCCGATGACTATCCAGCGTGAATCTGGATCGATGTAGGGCGCCTCAGAGAGTTCTTTGAAATCCGGGCGGTTAACCGTCCGTCCTACCCCCATGCGTAATTGCTGTTTACTGCCTAGCAGCCAGGTGAGAGAAAGCGCTGGTAGGATGTCAGTATCATCTAGGTCGGCCTTGGTAGCTTGGTCGGGATTGGTGAGTTGGAATGTCGTCACCTCTTGTTGTGATCGCTCCACTCGCGCCCCACCCATGATCTTGAGATGTTTGAGCTGGGTGTTAGCCATCAGGTATTGGGCAGTCACCGTTTGTTCAGCAGTGTAATTGTCTGTTGGCAGGGTGGTATTGCGCAATTGATAACCATTGGGTCCGATAAAATCGGCATTGAGTATTTCTTCCGGTGAACTGGTCACCAGATCATTAGGATCTATATTATTACGTGAAAAATCAGTCAGGAAACGAAAGCGGGAAAAGTTGGAATCACGTTTTTTACGCAGATGGTTGAGGCCATATTTAATGTTGGCCTGAGCGCCGAATAGATCATAGATGGGCAGTGTAAAATCAATGCCCAGTTGGATACTATTGTCATCCAGCTTTTCGAAGCTTGTTTCATTGGATTGCCCTCTGTCAGAAAACCCGAACAGGCCATCCTCGCGCTGTTCGTAGCGATAGAAGCGGGTATCGGGTTCATTACGGCTGGCGCTGGCGTAGGTGGCCTGCCAGTCGATAGTCAGGTCATTAAAGCGGGGCAAGATATGATTGCCGCGCAGTTGTTCCATAAACAGCTGGTTTTCTACCCACTCCAGAGTGGTGTCGCGTATAGTAAGAGAATTCTCTGAAAGAAATCCCTCTTCAAACAGTACCCGATCGTTGGTTTGCCGGGTTAACAGGGTAGTGCTTTCCATGGTGTGGTTGTTGCCGAGTTCCAGGCTGAGATTCAGGATACCGCCAAGGTCAATTTCGTTAGTGGTGATCTGCAGCATTGATTCATCCAGCGGGTTCAACCCCCCCCGGCCATCAAGGCCATAGGTGGCCCGCGTCTCTTCGCGCAGGCTCCAGTCGTTTTTATAGTTCAACCCAAACAGGTAACCCCATCCCCATTTTCCGTCATAGTCCTCATAGCGATCACCCAAGTTAAGTTTGAAGCCTACATCTGGGGGCAAGGTGACAGATTCGGTAGCATAGACAGGTGGCAACGATTCACCTGCCGCCTCAACCTGCTCTGGCGTGAGCGCGGTCAGCAATGTCTTCCCGCCGTTGGTCATCTCGTTGAGCAAATCTGGAAATTCGCGGGTGCCGTCATCGATGCCCAGAAAATCGGTTGCGCCACCCTTATAACTTAGCCCGTCCTGGAAAGTTGCACGCGTGTTGCCACCCAGGGAGACAGACATCTTGCGCGTACGCTCTTCAGGCAGCCCACGGGT
Organism: Gammaproteobacteria bacterium; assembly: GCA_003230085.1. Lineage (GTDB taxonomy): Bacteria > Pseudomonadota > Gammaproteobacteria > SZUA-140 > SZUA-140 > SZUA-140. Next base: position 3,916 of record QIGV01000006.1, on the reverse strand, counting down.
TCGCAATTGCACCGCTCCGCCACCGAATTCACCTGGCATATCCGGTGAGTACGTTTTCTGGATAACCATACTGCCGAGTACATCGGTGGGGAACAGGTCTAGGGGTACCACCCGGCGTATCGGATCGGGACTGGGCAAATTGGCGTTATTGAGCGTGGTGGACGAGTAGCGGTCGCCGAGGCCGCGTACATAGACAAATTTACCATCCACAACGGTAAGTCCGGTCACGCGTTTAAGTGCGCCGGCGGCATCGCTATCACCCGAATTGGACATCTGTTCGGAGCTCACTACCTCTGCGACAGCGTAGCTGTTGCGTTGCTCATCGGCCAGCGCCGAGAAACTACCTTCTAGGTAGGGAGAGGTCACTACATACTCCTCTAGGGCCATGGCGTTTGGCGTGAGTAAAAAATTCTGATGTACGATTTCTCCTCTTGCCAGAGTGATCTCCTCAATGGTCTGGGTGGTAAAATCAGGATGGATGACCGAAATGGCATATACGCCTGCCGGTATACGGATATTGAAATGTCCTTCAGTATCGCTACGTAACTTCTCGCTGATACCGCTGATAAAGACGCGGGCACCCGGTATGGGAGTGCCTTCCTGAAAGGTGCTCACCAGTCCGGCCAGTGTGGCCAGTGATTCATCTGGCACCGATGTTTCGGCTCCACTGGTTTCGTCAAGCACGGACTCGCTCTGCTTGTTGCCATGGGAACTCTCTATTTCCAGGTTGACCTTAGTGCCGTCGTCTGCAATGTTGGCTATGATCAGCAGACTTTCCTCCGCACGTAGGTTCAGATCCAGGGTCCGCAACATCTTTGCATCATGCCGTAGGCCCAGACGTTGTTCACCAGGTTGAATCTTGAGGTGAAGAGCGCCATTCATATCGGTTGCCCCGAGCCGGAATTGACCCGTCAACAGTGCTACGCCTTCTACCGGGATTCCGTTCTGGAAAACATAGAGGTGGAGCCGTGCCGCTTCTGCGGCAGAGGCATTACTGGACGCAAGCTGCAGGATTGTGAAAAGCAGTACACTTGCGGTGCGCATATCAAAACGGTCCTTTTTTGTTAGTTATCAGGAAAAATAAAAAGCTGGAGTCTGGCCGACTAATAACACTGCCATGGCGAACTCTCGCAGGTAGCCATGGTCTGCCGCAGGGCGGTGGCCTTTTTGAACAATGCGGGTCGTTTTAGTATGTTTAGATGACGGCGCACCGTATCATAATTACCGACTTTAAATGCGGCATAAGCGAGAGCATAGCGAATATCTTCATTGTCAAGCAGGCCAACGCGGTAGAGCGCTTCCTCCATATCCACAGCCTGTTGGTAGTGACTTGATTCCAGTAGCAGGCTGAGGCGCTGCTTGTATTTTTTCTTTTGATTAGTCGTGCGTTCGTTGAGGAACAAGGCGCGCATGGGGAAGCCTGCCCGCTGGTAGAGTTCTGCCGCATCGCTGAGATACTCATGGTTTCTCAGTGCTGCCTGTTCAAGCAGGCTGGCGGCTGTGCTGTATTCTTCGAGGTTTGCATAGGTCAGCGCCAGTGCGATCAAGGCCTTTTCATTTTCCGGGAACTGGATACGGGCCGGTTCCAGAATGTTCAGTGCGATATTGGGTTGGCCACTTTGACGTAAGGCGCTTCCAATGGCGATATAATCTGTCGCATCAGCAGCGAATCGCTGTAGGTAGTCGAGGCCATGAGCCGCTGCTTCCTGATAAAGCCCAAGCTGGATGAGCATGAAGACCTTGCGCCGGGGGAATGCCGGATTTTCTGCAAAACGTGCTTCGCCCCGGGACAGGACTTGCCAGGCATTCCGGGGATCTTCCCTGTCCCAGTAAATCTGCGCCTCCATTAGTACCACCCCTGGGTTTGACGCCGCTGCTTCGCCTGCGGCAGTGATGGATGTGAGCGCCAGGTCATAGTCTTCCAGGGCATACCAGGCCTGAGCGATATAGATATGGAGTGTAGGATCATTCTGTCCGGCGTTAAGGGCCTTCTGGAATGCATCGATAGCTTCTTTGTAGCCAGCCAGCTTGAGCTGGATCAGACCTTGCAAGGTGTAGTATCGTTGCTTGTCGAGCTTATCGTCATTGGTGTTCAGGTTGTCCAGGGCAACAGCGGCGCGCTCATAGTGACCATCCTTAACGAGCAGTGCAGCCAGTGTGAGGTAGTCTACTTCCTTGTTTTCGTCTTTAGCTGCGACGTTGTGCGATAGCAGCGCCATCAGCAGCCACAAGGCCAATATGATTTTTGAGCCACCGAGGCGTCGCGACGCAGAGAGATTTATTTTATTGCTGTTTTTTCTTTGTATCTCCGCATCTCGGCGGTTCAAAAAAAACTTGGCGGGTTCAAACACGTGCGTTATCCTTGCTCAAAACGGATGGTCTGGTTGGCCCAGCTCTGGACGTTTTCCCCTTCATAGCGGGCTGGCTCGAAGAGCCAGTGTCGTACCGAACGGATTGCCGCTTCTTCAAAAATGCCGGTCGGCGAGGCTTCGATTACCTTGACCGTCTCGACCCGGCCTGTATCATCAATGAGGAGACTCATAACGACATAGCCTTCAATTTCCTTGGTGCGGGCTCGGGGTGGGTAATCTAGTGGTGCGCGCTGGCGTACTCGCGGTGGTTGGTCTACCATCTCGCTGGTCATGACCACGTTGCCGGTATCCCCCAGCAAGGACTGATCGATATCACCCATTGCATCCAGGGAGAATACCGGCAGGCCAAAATCAATGCCTGATAAGCCACTATCAAGATGCAGGACAGGGATCGGTGGTGGTGCTGTCTTACTGCGCTTGGGTCGTTTTCTCTCTATTTTTTTTCTGGGTTTTGTCCTGGGTGCCTGTTTGACTTCAAAAGTGGTTTGTTGGGCCACTTTATCCGGCATATCGGGTAACGCCGATTGGTTCATGTAGAGAAGCAGAAAAAATATGACGCCTGAGCCTCCTGTCATCCAGAGGAATCCACTGATATGGTGTTTCAGTTGCTTACGTCTAGAATCTAGTCCCGAGGTGATAGCAGGATGGTTTGGAATTGCTGGAGAATGGGTCATCTGTATATGGTGCTCTGCAAAAGCCTGCTATGAGTTTTGACTACCCTGCCTCAGGTTCAGTGACCACACCCACATCCTGGGCGCCGGCGAGGCGGCACTGATCAACCACTTCAATCAGTTTGCTGGCCGGGACCTTTTCATCGGTCACGATCAAAACGGACGGACTGGTCGTGAGGCGTAACAGATCGCGCAGTCGCGACTGAATCGCCCAGGTGCGTACTGCCTGACCGTCCAGAAAAGTATTACCTCTGCTGTCAATGTAGACCCGGATCGCCTTGGTGGAGGCGGGGGAGGCGCTGCTGGCCTTGGGGCGTTGTATTTCAAGATCCATATCCTTGACAAAGGTGGCGCTGACCATGAAGAAAATCAGCAGGATGAAAACCATGTCAATCAATGGTGAAATGTTGATTTCCTGGTTGGTATTTTCCCGTTCACGATAGCGCATGGTTTTCGGACTCCGTGTTGGTCATGCTGTAGTAGGGTTGGGTTCTGCATGGGGCAGGCTGCACAGGATGTCCTTGATCTGCACCAGTTCTGTCTCAATACGCTGCTGGCGTTTTTCCAGGAAGCGGCTGAACAGCAGGCCGGGAATGGCGATAGCCAGCCCCAACTGGGTCGTGATCAAGGCCTGTGATATGCCGCCGGCGATGCCGCCTGACTGGGTAAACAATGCCATCTCTTTTAGTGAATCGAAGGTCTCTACCATACCGGACACAGTGCCCAGCAGGCCGAGCAGTGGCGTGATGGCCACCAGAGTGCGGGTCAGCACCACATAACGGCTCAGGAGGGTATGATAATCGCCATACAAATCGTCCAACTGGCGGCGCAGGTGAGGCACACCCTGCCGGGCTAGTGCTATGCCATTGACAA
>QIGV01000195.1 GCA_003230085.1 Gammaproteobacteria bacterium | reverse complement strand
CCGCCAATATAGAGAAGCGCGTCACTGGATGAAAACCCCAGGGCGCGCACCGCAGCGTCCGCATTCGGATTCCAGGAGGCATCAACTACACCGCTTGCCAAATCGATAGCGGCTATCCTGTTGCGGCTCAATCCGCCTACATTCAAAAATTCGCCGCCCACGTACAGGATATTGCCATCGCCTGATAGTGTCATATCCAGCACGCTACTATCAGGAGCAGGGTTCCAGCTACTGATGACATTACCGCTGGATATCTGAAGTGCAACTAATCTGCTGCGGGAGTTGCCCCCGATACTGGTGAAGTCGCCACCGACATAAAGCCGTGCCCCGTCACCGGAAAGCACCAGCACCCGCACAACATCATTCACATCGGGATCCCAGTTTGGGTTAGCATTTCCTGTTGCGACTGACACCTCGGCCAGGCGGTTACGACCCAACGTACCGATAGTGGTAAAATCTCCTCCTACATAGAGTGCAGCACCGTCTCCGGAGAGCGTAAGGCTCCTGACCTCACCGTTGGCATCCGGACTCCAGTTCGTATCGACCCGTTTATCCGGGTTGATATGGGCAATATTATCTCGTGCAATGCCGCCAACCATGGCAAAGAGACCGCCGATATACCAGCCACCGGCACCATCGGGAATAACCGTATTGATACGCCCGCTAACGAATGGATATTGTGTATCCAGTAAAACGGTTAGCGTATCGATATTCACGCCGCAGCCTACCGGACCACCGGTATAGCTGCCTGCAGCAAGACTTGTATAAACCGGACCGTTAGTCACCCATAGTGCATCACGTACGCCCGATGCCGCCAGGCCAGCTGACAAATAGAGTAATAATGAAATCAGTGATACCAGTCGGGTGAGACTAATTGGTACAATCTGGGCCATAGGAAAATTATGCTATATCTACGGAATAATAACGCTTTCTGAGCCACCAGGAAATTTTGGCGGGATGGCAGTGCATGATTGCATGAACTGACGCTGTATTGTAACATATTTTCTTTACAATCAATTAATTATAGTTATTACCAGCACTTATGCACAATCCTAATCATGTCATGATCGTGGGCGGCGGAGGGCGGGAACACGCCCTGGCGTGGAAAGCTGCTCAGTCGCCCCTGGTCAAGAAAGTCTTTGTCGCCCCCGGAAACGCGGGCACCGCAATTGAACACGGCCTTGAAAACGTTGATATCAGCTCGGATGATATTCCTGCTCTGGTAAAATTTGCCAGGGAAAACGGCGTCGGATTGACCATTATTGGCCCGGAAGTACCACTGGTTAACGGTATCGTCGAAGCCTTTCAGGATGCCAGTCTGCCCTGCTTTGGACCGGGACGGGAAGCTGCGCAACTGGAAGGCTCCAAGGCATTTATGAAGGATTTTCTTCATCGCCATCGGATCCCGACTGCCGCCTATGATTCATTTTCTGATCTCAAACAGGCCATCGCCTATATCCGACAACAAGGCACGCCCATTGTTATCAAAGCCGATGGGCTGGCCGCAGGCAAGGGCGTCATCATCGCCCGTAGCGAAGACGATGCGATCTTGGCCGCCACTGATATGCTGTCTGGCAATGCCTTTGGCGATGCCGGGCATCGCATTGTGATTGAAGAATACCTGGATGGCGAAGAGGCCAGCTTCATTGTTATGGTTGATGGCAAACACGTGCTGCCGATGGCCACCTCTCAGGACCACAAGGCTCGGGATGAGGGCGACTGTGGCCCCAATACCGGCGGTATGGGTGCTTATTCACCAGCACCGGTCGTAACCCCGGAAATCCATCAGCGCATTATGCGGGAGGTTATCGATCCAACCGTACAAGGTATGCAGTCTGATGGGCATCCCTATACCGGTTTTTTGTATGCTGGTCTGATGATCGCAGCGGATGGTGCAATCAAAGTACTGGAATTCAACTGTCGCTTCGGTGATCCTGAAACACAACCCATCATGATGCGGCTTGAATCTGACTTGGTAGCACTATGCATAGCGGCACTTGACTGCAAACTGGACCAAACTACGATTGAATGGGACCGGCGCCATGCGCTGGGTGTTGTACTGACTGCGGGTGGCTATCCCGGCGACTATCATAAGGGAGATGCTATCCTCGGATTGGATGCTGACACTCCGACTGAGGTTAAAGCTTTCCATTCCGGCACTACCACCAAAGACGGACAGATCGTCACTGCTGGTGGGCGCGTGCTTTGCGTCTGCGCCCTTGGCGATTCCGTGAGTGATGCACACCAAAAAGCCTATGACCGCATCCGGCAGATTCGCTGGAACAATATGTATTTCCGCAACGATATCGGTTATCGCGCTATTGCCCGCGAAAAAACCGGTTAACCCGCTAAAAGGAGCAGACATGGTAAAAACCTTTGTTGCAGTTCTAATGGGATCTGATAGTGACCTGCCTGTCATGCAGGCCACCTTGGATGTATTGACGACCCTGGAAGTCCCTTACGAAGTCAGAATTACCTCAGCCCACCGTACACCGGCGGCTACCCACGATTACGTGACAGACGCTGAGGTCCGTGGTTGTAGCGTTTTTATTGCAGCAGCAGGGCTGGCAGCCCACCTGGCCGGCGCCGTCTCAGCTCTGACAATCAGACCAGTCATTGGCGTACCGCTGGACGCCGGCCCGCTCCAGGGTATGGACGCCTTGCTCTCGACAGTACAAATGCCCGGCGGCATTCCGGTTGCCTGCGTGGCAGTAGGCAAGGCCGGCGCCAAAAATGCCGCATATCTCGCGGCTCAAATCATTGCCGTCAGTGATGCGGCATTGGCAACGCGACTGGAAGATGAGCGACAAAAAAATGCGGCAACAGTTCTGGAAAAAAATAAGGCCCTGCAGAAAACCCTTAAATCCCGGTGAAACCGTTTAACGCTATGCATAATCGCTGGCATCTCTCTCTGGCAGCCAACATTATTCATAGTGGCGGTATTATTGCCTATCCTACTGAGGCAGTATACGGCCTGGGCTGCGACCCGTTGAACCCGGAAGCAGTGCAACACCTGCTGGAATTAAAAAACCGCCCGACGCATAAGGGGTTCATCTTGATTGCCGCCGATTTTGTTCAACTGCGGCCCTACGTCGGCCACCTAAGTCAAACAATTCTACAGCGCATAAAAAAATCCTGGCCTGGTCATACAACCTGGCTATTACCTGCTAATCCTGATGTACCTTTCTGGATTCGCGGCGACCATTCGACTGTTGCTGTCCGGGTAACAGAACACCCATTGGCAGCCGCGTTGTGCCGCGCCGCTGACTGTGCGCTGATTTCGACCAGCGCCAACATCACCGGTCACACAGCCGCTCGTTCAGCCCTGGAAGTCAGACGGAAATTCCGGGGTAGCATCGATTATTTCCTGCATGGGAAAACCGGCCATCAGAAAACATCCAGTGAAATCAGAGACTCTGCAAGCGACAATATTATTCGTCCATAAAAATTAACAGCGTACCCCAGGCAGGGTCTATGGCCTCTAACGGGTATGAGGAAAAATATGCAAACACCAGACAGTAAACTTGTAAAAGACTATCTACTCAAGCTGCAAAACGATATTTGCAGGGAGCTGGAAGAAGAAGATGCGCAAGGGCATTTTATTGAAGATGCCTGGGAGCGGGACGGTGACGGCGGTGGTGGTGGCATCACCCGGGTACTAACCGAAGGCGCTGCGCTGGAACAGGGTGGAGTCAATTTCTCCCATGTGACTGGCGACCGCCTACCTGCCGCAGCGACTGCCCATCGCCCGGAGCTGACCGGTCGCCAGTTTGAGGCCATGGGGGTATCACTGGTCATCCATCCCCACAACCCTTATGTCCCCACCTCCCATGCGAACGTACGTTTTTTTATCGCGCATAAGGATGATGCCGATCCTATCTGGTGGTTTGGCGGCGGCTTCGACCTTACACCCTATTATGGCTCTGAGGAAGATGCCATTCACTGGCACAGGATAGCCAAGCAGGCCTGCGATCCTTTTGGAAATGATGCCTATCCCCGCTATAAAAAGTGGTGTGATGATTATTTTTTCTTAAAACATCGCAATGAAACCCGTGGTGTTGGCGGTCTGTTTTTTGATGACCTCAATGAAGGGGGGTTTGAGAGCTGCTTTGATTTCATGAAGAGCGTCGGCGATCATTACATACAGGCCTACCGACCTATCGTAGCACGACGCAAGGATACACCTTATGGTGAACGGGAAAGAGATTTTCAGCTCTACCGGCGTGGTCGCTATGTTGAATTCAACCTCATCTACGATCGCGGCACACTATTTGGCCTACAATCAGGTGGGCGCACCGAATCTATCCTGATGTCCTTACCACCACTGGTGAAGTGGCGCTACAACTGGCAACCACCGCCTGGTACACCAGAGGCCAGGTTATACGAAATATTTCTTAAACCACGCGACTGGCTGGCGCAATAGATACTCAATTTAAAAGGGCCGGGTGCAAATTTTTCACCCGGCCCTTCTCACTTATTGCTAGCGGCTCTTACAGCTTGTCAGCATTACCTGCCAAATAAGCCGCCACGCCATCAGGTGAGGCCGTCATACCTTTGTCGCCTTCCTGCCAGCCTGCCGGGCACACTTCACCATGCTCTTCGGTAAACTGCAAAGCATCAACCATGCGCAGCATTTCATCAACATTACGACCCAGCGGCAGATCATTCACAACCTGGTGGCGCACCATGCCTTCTTTATCGATAAGGAATGAGCCACGAAAAGCTACCGCACCATCCGGGGTCTCTACATCATATGCCTTGCAGATACCATGGGTCATATCCGCTACCAGGGTATATCCAACTTGGCCGATACCGCCTTCATTGACCGGCGTATTGCGCCAGGCATTATGGGTAAAGTGTGAATCGATTGAAATGCCGATGACTTCTACCTTGCGTTTTTTAAACTCATCCAGGCGGTGATCAAAAGCAATCAGTTCAGAAGGACATACGAAGGTAAAATCCAGCGGGTAGAAAAATATGACCGCATACTTATTTTTGGTGGCGCCAGAAAAAGTGTATTCATCGACGATGGCGCCATCACTCAATACAGCCGGTGCGGTAAAATCCGGGGCCTGACGGCCAACTAATACTCCCATTTGCTATCTCCTTTACATTCGCAGCGAAAATCAAAGTGTCAATATAGGCCTGGGCTAACTGAATCTCAAGTCAAATTATGATTATGTCGCCATGACTATTCCCTCATAAAATGTAGCGTTTAATGCCACAACACACACGATTGATTGAATATCCTTTTCCTGAATGTAGCAAGCTTGGTATGTCATTGCGGCGCCAACCCTGCGTCATCATGGCATTGCAGATTTTGATACAGAAACTCGGGAGGATGAGTCAGGTCAACATTCAGGTTCGAAAAAAGACAGGCAAAAAAAAGCGCGCATGGCTTTATAAAAGGGGGGAGGGATAGCTCATGCGCGCAATAAAGTTTAATACTAGAGGAGGTCTATATATTAAACACAGGCATACTATGCTATATTTCTATCATATATGATAATAAATTATATTTATATTATCAATAGATATTTGTCTATACTTATTGTGCGCTATGATCAAGATCAGGAATGCAACCTTCCGACAGCTTCAAGTATTTGAAACTATTGCTAAATATGGATCAATAACTGCTGCGGCTGAAGCATTACATCTCACCCAGCCGACACTCTCAATACAACTCAAAAAACTCACTACAATTGTGGGAATACCACTATTTGAACAGATCGGCAAGCGCATCTATCTCACAGAGGTAGGTCGTGAACTGCTTGAAACCTGCCAATCTGTTTTTGAAACGCTCTCTGCTTTCGAAATGACTGTTGCAGATTTAAAAGGCATCAAGAAAGGAAGCTTGCGCCTCTCGGGAGTAACTACTGCTGAGTATTTTGCGCCCCGTATCCTGGGATCCTTTTGCAAGAAGTACCCCGGTATTAACGTCACCCTGGAAGTCACTAATCGTCAGCGGATATTGCAACGACTAGAGCAAAATCTCGACGATATTTATATCGTTGGTCAGGCACCTACTGAAACGCACATCCATCGCACCCCATTCCTCGCCAACCCGCTGGTCGTCCTGGCCTCCCCCAGTCATCCCCTGGCTGATAAAAAAAATATCCCCATTGAAGCGCTGACCAATGAAAATTTTATCATGCGGGAACCAGGATGTGGCACCTACAGCTCCATAGACCGTCTGGTTACAGAACAACACTTCCAATTCAAGAGCAGCATGGGACTCGGTAGTAATGAGGCCATCAAACAAGCTGTAATCGGTGGCCTGGGTATTTCAATGCTGTCTATCTACGCCCTGACACATGAGTTAAAAAATAAGGAATTGGTCGTGCTGGATGTACAAGGTTTCCCTATTGAGGATCAATGGTATCTTTGTTATCCGAAGGGTAAGCAGCTTTCTGTAGTAGCCCGGATGTTTTATAACTATATGCTAAGTGAAGGCAGGACCCTCACATTGAAGTCACTTTCCAATTTCAAGATTCATTCACATGATGACTGACAATATTGATCAATATCATTTGCTTCAGCCCAAATCCACGTCTAGCAGATAACTTCTATTCTATACAACAATTTCCTGAAGAATGCCTTGGCGCAGTCTAAGTTATGGGATGCAGGCACCCGCACATTCTACATTGTACCATTCTGGATTTGAGTCCAGGCGCAACGCCGTTAGGGTACCACCCCATAGACAACCACTATCAAGCGCATAGATTCCCTCCTGGCTATATTGCCCCAAGGCAGACCAGTGGCCAAAAATAATACGCATGTTTACACTGGCACGATGTGGCGCGTTAAACCAGGGCATATGTTCATTCAACTGTTCCGATGGAGCACCTTTCTCAGCTAATACCAGGCTACCATCGGGGTTGCAATAGCGCAGCCTGGTGAGACAATTCACGATGAAGCGCAGCCGCTCCCATCCGACCAGGCTTTCAGACCAGCATGATGGCTCATTGCCATACATATGTTCCAAAAAATCTGTATATGTTGATGAACGTAATGTTGCTTCAACTTCATGGGCGCAGCTTTGGGCCATAGTCAAACCCCACTGAGGGGGAAGTCCCGCATGTATCATGGTATATCCGAGTGCTGTATCGTGATGCAGCAACGGCTGGCCGCGCAACCACTTCAGTAGTTCATCACAATCAGGTGCCTCAAGTATTGAATTAATCGTATCTTTGCAATGCGCCTGGCGAATCCCGGCAGCAACCGCTAGCAAGTGAAGATCATGATTACCCAGTACTGTGACGGCATGATCTTGAAGGGATCTTACATACCGCAGAACCTCCAATGATTGGGGACCCCGGTTGACAAGGTCACCGACAAACCACAAATAATCGTCATCAGAATTGAAACGAATTTTTTCCAATAATCGCTTTAGATCATCAAAGCATCCCTGGACATCGCCAATTGCATAGATAGCCATGATGAATTCCTTAAATCAGTCAACTACTGTATTCGATGCGTGCAGGGAAAAGGTCACTGGCCCGTCATTAATCAACGTCACTTTCATATCAGCACCGAACGATCCACTCTGTACTTTATGATGTCGTTGTACCGCTATCGAAACAATCATGTCGAACAAGCGTTTGCCAACTTCCGGCTCTGCTGCCGATGTAAAGCTGGGGCGATTTCCCTTGCGGGTATCAGCCGCCAGGGTAAATTGTGGCACCAGTAACAACCCGCCATCAATATTCAGTAGACTCAAATTCATCCTGTCATTTTTATCCGGGAATATTCTGTAATTTAAAATTCTTTCCAATAGTCTCTCTGGCTGGCTCTCGCTATCACCGCGCTCTATTGCTATAAATGCGAGAATTCCACTATCGATCGAGGCGATATCCGCGCCATCAACACAGACAGAAGCCTTGCTGACACGCTGTATAAGCGCAATCATAATCCTATCAATCCACAGCTGGAGAAATACATAAAAATGTGTGGTACACGAGGATTACGATAAGCGCTGACCTAGCGCCCGTGTTGCGGTAATCAGGGCGCTACGTATACCCACCTCGGTGGCAGAATGACCCGCGTTGCTGATAATCTGAAATTCAGCCTCTGACCATGCCCGATGCAGCAGATAGGCATTCTCTATCGGACAAATGATATCGTAACGACCATGAATAATATATCCCGGTATATTTTTCAGATACCTGGCACTTTTAAGAATCTGGTCAGGCTCTAGAAAGGCATTATTGACAAAATAGTGGCATTCTATTCGTGCGAGACTCAGCGCGGTATAGGGCGCTGTAAAGCGCCCCATTATTTTTGAATTGAGCTGTAGACTAGCTGCGCGCGCCTCCCATTTTGACCAGGACTTGGCGGCCGCCATCCTGGCCAGTTCATCATCACCAGTCAGGCGTCGATAGTAGGCATGCAGTAAATCACCGCGCTCACTCACCGGGATAATTCGTATATAGTCCTGCCAGTAATCTGGAAAAATACGGCTAGCGCCTCCTTCCTGATAGAACCAATCAAT
>QIGV01000196.1 GCA_003230085.1 Gammaproteobacteria bacterium | reverse complement strand
TGCTGTGGGGCCTGATGCCGCTTCTTGCCGCCGTATTACCGGAGGATCGCGCCGACACTCTATACCATGCCTATGATGGCGGTGGCCTGGAGGTCAATGGCCCGTCGTTGCTCGCTCGCAAACAGATCGGGAAAAGTGCTTCAGTATCTGCCAACTATTATGTTGATTCCATCACCAGCGCCACAATCGATGTCATGACGTCTGCCAGTCCGTATACCGAAAAACGTACTGAAAAATCTATTGGCATGGACTATCTTCACGATAAATCGATCATGAGCATGGGCTATACCAGCAGCGAAGAAAATGATTTCGACGCACAGTCTGCCTTTTTTAATATCAGCCAGGATATGTTCGGCGATCTGACAACTATCTCCCTGGGATATGCGCGTGGCTGGGATGAGATCACCAAAACTGGTGACCCCAATTTCGAAGAAGATGCGGACCGGCAAAGCTATTCAATAGGTATCTCCCAAGTTCTGACCAAAAAAATGCTGTTGGCACTTAATCTCCAGACGATTACCGACGAGGGCTTCCTGAATAACCCCTACCGTTCGGTGCGGTTTATAGATCCTGGCAACGCAAACGGCTACAGTTTTGAACCAGAAATTTACCCGCGTACCCGAACCAGTAATGCTATTTCCATTCGTTCGATTTATTACCTGCCCTACCGCGCCTCTATTCAAGGAGAATATCGATTTTTCACCGATGACTGGGGGATCAATGCTCACAATGTCGGTGTGATCTATACTCATCCTATCAGCAGAAACTGGCTCCTGGACTTCAGATACCGCTACTACACACAGTCGGCTGCCGATTTTTACAGCGATCTGTTCCCCCGCGCCCAGGCACAAAACTTTTTAGCGCGAGATAAGGAAATGAGTTCCTATGCCGACCAAACCTTCGGTTTTGGTGTGAGTTACCAGATCTTTCCAAAAAGCTGGCGCTATATTGATAAAGGTAGTCTGAGTCTGAAATATGACTACATCTTATTTGATTATGACAACTTCAGGGATATCACCCGTTCGGGTTCTCCTGCGGGTGAAGAACCCCTATATGACTTCTCTGCATCGGTCATGCAACTTTTTGTGTCACTCTGGTACTAAATACAGGTCCTTAGACCTTTCAGTCGAAAGTGACAAGGCCCTATATACATCCTTGCATATAGGGCCTTACGGGAAACGGTACTGACATTTTCCGGGCAACAAGCTTCTGATACCGGAAAAAAACACGGCACATCCCTGTTCTTCGCGACCGACTTCCCTGTCGTCAACAATCATAACCCCATTCAGGACTCACAGGCAATCAGAAAGGTCGATCGTTAAAAATATTCTTACAGTCATTCAGGGCTATGATGTTGGAGTCCCGCCTTAACCCCAACCACACTTCCATGCTAAACACCTAATCAAATCGATTTATGTAAGATATTATTCCCATCCACGACTAATTTTTATACAAAATAATTTGTTCCACAAGACTATGAAAACTAAAGCCAGCTTACGCCTCTTATTACTCTTAGCCTTGATAATTGCGCAGGTTTTACCAGGTATGCCGCTGACTCTCGCCCAGCCTGTTATGAAAAATGGCTTTGATCTTACCGGGAGCATAGTGCCGGTACATGAGATACTTTCCGGCGGCCCTCCGAGAGACGGGATTCCAGCTATCGACAGCCCCAAATTTCTATCCGGCAACAAGGCTGCCAGCATGAATTCCAGAGACCCTGTATTAGGTGTTTCTCGAAACGGCATCAACAAAGCCTATCCCATCGCAATTCTCAACTGGCATGAAATCGTCAACGACCAGTTCGGTTCCGAGGCCATAGTGGTGAGCTTTTGCCCGTTATGCGGTAGCGGGGTGGCATTTACGGCAACGGCATCTGGGCGCGCTCGTCATTTTGGAGTTTCCGGCCTCCTTTATAACAGCGATGTTCTTCTTTATGATCGTGAAACAGATTCTCTATGGTCACAATTAATGGGGCAGGCCATATCCGGCCCGTTGAAAGGCACCCCGCTGAAACAGATAACGATGGCGCATACCAGCTGGGGAGACTGGCTGGGACGCCATCCCGATACCCTGGTACTATCGCGCAATACCGGCTTCAAGCGTGATTACGAACGCGACCCGTATGCCGGCTATGCCGACAGCAACGGGGTGATTTTTCCTGTCAGCCACAAAGATCCTCGATTTCATCCCAAGGAGAGGGTTATCGGCGTGGAAATCGACGGGCAGGCAAAGGCCTATCCATTCTCGGAGCTTGCTAAATCTAATGGCAAAATCAATGATCAAATCGGGGCGCAGGAATTCAGCATAGTATATGATGATGAGCTTCAATCAGGGACTATTCTGGATCAAAATAGCAACGAGATTGTCAGTACAACCGTTTTCTGGTTCGCCTGGTACGCCTTTCATCCGGGCACACTGGTCTACCGACATCAGCCCTGAAAACGCCACATGACTATCATGACCGAACCAGAGACTCATCAAAACAGTCCTACCCGTACCTGGGTAAAAATGTTGATCCTATCCCTTTTTGTCGGTGGGGTCGCAACGTTTTTCATCCTCGATGGCAGCCAATATTTGACCCTTGAGACCATTAAAAATAACCGGGATGCGCTACTGGTCTATACCGAAAATAATTTTGCGCTCATGATCGTGATCGCTATCGGCATCTATACGCTTTCCACAGCCCTGAGCATCCCCGGCGCAGTGATGCTGTCCCTGGTGACCGGCTTTCTGTTTGGGCGCTGGATTGGCACCGCCATTATTATGTTTTCGGCAACCCTTGGCGCCACGTTGGTTTTTCTCGCAGCACGCTATCTGTTTGCAGAGGCTGCCCAGCGTCGCATGGGATCTCTGGCACAGAAAGTTATTGCTGGCTTCCATCGCGATGCCTTCAGTTATCTACTGTTTCTGAGACTGGTGCCAGTATTCCCATTCTGGTTGGTCAATCTGGTACCGGCATTCACACCAGTCAAGACCCGAACCTATATTCTTGCAACGGCTATTGGAATCACGCCTGGTAGTTTCGTTTTTTCAAATTTAGGACAGTCCTTAGGCCGCATCAACAGTCTGAATGAATTGATATCGCGTGAAATACTGATTGCCCTGGCTTTACTGGGGCTGTTTGCACTTATCCCGATAATCGTCAGAAAATTTAAACCCCTCAAACAGAAGGGTAAAAAATGATCACTGTACCCGCGCGGCTATCGTTAGCCACATCTATAAACTATAATCTTTAGTTAATCAGTTAGGAATACATGCCATGCATGCAACACTGGAATTACTGGAAGTCACCGATTTTCCGCCCTTGCAACACGCCCGGGTAGAAACCTTACAGATCAACCTTGGATACCGCTGTAATCAGCAATGTGTTCACTGTCATGTGAATGCTGGTCCACGCCGCAAGGAATCAATGTCCCATGAAACAGCAAGAGATATTATCGATTACTTGCAACAGTCCGATATCAAGACCCTGGACATCACTGGGGGAGCACCGGAAATGAACCCCCATTTCCGGGAACTGGTACTGGCTGCAAAGAAAATGGACATCCATGTGATTGACCGCTGTAATCTGACCATCCTGGAAGAGCCTGACCAAACCGACCTGGCTAAATTTCTCGCGGCCAATGAGGTTGAAATTACCGCCTCGCTCCCCTGTTATCTTGCAGAAAATGTGGACAAACAGCGCGGCAATGGTGTTTTTGAAACGAGTATTCGCGCATTGAAAAACCTGAATGCGCTAGGATATGGCCAGAAGAACAGCGAGCTGCTCCTCAACCTGGTTTTCAACCCCCAAGGACCAGTCTTGCCACCCCCTCAGGACAGCCTGGAAAAAGCCTACAAAGAACATCTTTGGGAAACCCACCAGATTGTATTCGATCAGCTCTATACGATTACCAATATGCCGATTCAACGTTTTGGAAGCATGTTGATTTCCAAAGGACAATTCGACAGCTATCTTGCATTGCTGCGTAACGCATACCATGAGCAAAATCTAGCCAATGTGATGTGCTTGAACCTGATCAGCATCGACTGGCAGGGCTATGTCTATGACTGTGATTTTAACCAGATGCTGGATCTGCCCTTGCGCTATGGATCCCAGCCCCGCACCCATATTAGCCAGCTGAAAGGGAAAAACCTCGCAGGCCTGCCTGTGGTAACCAAGGATCATTGTTATGGCTGCACTGCAGGTCAGGGCAGTAGCTGCGGTGGGGCACTCAATTGATAATCAACGATACATCAGGAGTGATAAGGCCATGAACACGAAGGCATCCGTTCTCGAGCGCTACTCAGAAGGCGCGCAGGAGGTCCAGGCCAGTCTGTGCTGCCCGGTAAACTATGATGACAAGCTGCTAAAGCTGCTACCTCAAGAAATTATTGAGAAAGATTATGGCTGTGGCGACCCTTCAAGCTATGTACAGAAAGGTGATGTGGTACTCGACCTTGGCAGTGGTGGCGGTAAAATCTGCTATATGGCCGCCCAACTTGTTGGTGATCATGGCAAGGTGATCGGCATAGACATGAACGATGACATGCTCGCGCTGGCACGAAAATACCAGGGAGAGATGTCTGAGAAACTGGGCAAAGATCGGGTCCAGTTTTTAAAAGCCCACATTCAGGACCTTGCCCTTGATCTGACACACCTGGAACAATATCTTTCCAGTCATTCGATTACCAGTATTGCAGACTATCATCTACTCCAGGATTGGCTCTATCAGCAACGTCAATCACACCCCCTGATTGCAGACCAGTCAATTGACCTGGTCATTTCCAACTGCGTGCTGAATCTTGTCCATGACGATGAAAAACAGCAGATGATCCATGAAATCCACCGAGTGCTCAAACCAGGTGGCCGGGTGGCTATATCGGATATCGTCAGTGATGAAATAGTACCGCAACATCTCAAGGAAAACACTGAACTCTGGAGTGGTTGTATCTCGGGCGCTTTCCAGGAACAGGCTATCATCAAGGTGTTTCTTGACGCCAGGTTTATCGGGATAAAAATAGACAAATGGGATACCGAGCCCTGGCAGACTATTGAAGATATTGAATTCCGCTCTGTAACATTAACCGCAATAAAAAGCCAAGACGCCAGCAATATAGATTGTGGTCACGCGGTGATCTATAAGGGCCCCTACGGAGAAATCTGTGACGATGAAGGCCATGTCTTTCCACGTGGTGAACGCATGGCAGTCTGTGAACGAACTTACCAGCTATTGACCTCGGAACCGTACCAAAAAGATTTTATTGGCATAAGTCCGCAGACACGAGAAGAACCCAAACAATGGTGCGCCCCTCCTGGAACCCGCCGACTGGCCTCTGAAACAAAAGGTGCTGCACATGGTAACCGAGGTGGAAGCAGCGCTTGCTGCTAGATACTGTTCCTGCTATTTTCTAATTTTCGGACATGGGTAAACGCCCCTCCACACCTGTAAGAAAAGCAGGTATTTGCGCCGTTTTCCCAGCTCATTCTAAATGGGATGATACCCGCCGCCCCGCTTCCTGATATTTTCGTTTTTGTTATCAATGTGCGATTGATGGCAAATCTAAAATCTGGAGCAACCCCTCTCACTGCCCTTAATCTCATTAAGTTAACAAGGCAGCAGAAAATTACGGTAAGATCATGCTACGCTCAGCATTGTATTGAATAGAAATCACGGTTAATAAAATGAATAAAAAAAAGATACTAGTTACCGGGGGCGCCGGGTATATCGGCAGCCATGTTGTCAAGCAACTAGGGGCTCGCGGTGAGCAGATCATTATACTGGACAACCTGTCCACAGGGTTCAGGGAGTCAATCCTCAGCGGGGAGTTGATCGAGGGAGATACTGGAGACATGAACCTCGTCAGCCGGATCCTGCAGGAAA
Source organism: Gammaproteobacteria bacterium (assembly GCA_003230085.1). Classification (GTDB taxonomy): domain Bacteria; phylum Pseudomonadota; class Gammaproteobacteria; order SZUA-140; family SZUA-140; genus SZUA-140. The sequence continues at coordinate 2,629 of QIGV01000196.1, read as the reverse complement.
ATAACATTGAAGCAGTACTTCATTTTGCGGCCCACATCGTGGTGCCGGAATCTGTCTCGGATCCGATGAAATACTATCGTAATAATACCTGCAATACGCGCAACCTCCTGGAATGTTGTGCCAATGAAAATGTAGAATATTTTATTTTTTCGTCAACTGCAGCCGTTTACGGCATCCCTGACGAAACACTAATTTCAGAAGGCACCCCGGTTCGCCCCATCAACCCTTACGGCAATTCAAAATTGATGAGCGAGTGGATGCTGAAGGATCTGGCCGCTGCCCATGGTTTAAAATATGCTATTTTCCGCTACTTTAATGTGGCTGGCGCCGACCCCGAAGGGCAGATTGGCCAATCCACACCCGAGGCCACGCATCTAATCAAGGTCGCTTGTGAAGTGATAACCGGCAAACGGGAAAAGATAGAAATCTTCGGCGCGGATTACCCCACCCCCGATGGCACCTGCATCAGAGATTATATCCATGTTGATGACCTTGCAGATGCACACCTGCAGGCCCTTGACTACCTGACCCAGGGCGGTGATTCGACCATACTGAATTGTGGCTACGGCCATGGCTACAGTGTTCGTGAGGTATTGGATGCCGTCCAGCGCGTGAGCGGTATCTCACTGACTATCGTGGAATCTGCACGACGGGCAGGCGATCCTCCAGCACTGACAGCAGATTCAAGTAAGATACGTAAGAAACTTAACTGGGAGCCTCGTCATGATGACCTGGATTTTATTGTTGACACGGCATTACAATGGGAACGCAAACTGGCTGCAAGGCGTTGATAATTTGCAAGGCTATGAATATAGTGAGTGTTAGCGCCAGATGGAATGAAGGAATTAATGTGAAAATTATTATATTATTTTTAGGGACTGTTCTCAGCTCAGTCGTATTTGCCGACAATACCCGCTATATCACGGATCAACTGGAAATCACTCTGCGAAGCGGGGAAAGCACTAAACATCAAATATTAAAAATGCTACGTAGCGGCACAGCTGTTGAAGTTCTGGAGAGCAACACAGAATCAGGATATTCCCGGATTCGTACACCCAACGGTTCGGAAGGCTGGGTTATTACCCGCTATCTCGATAAAATTCCTAGTGCACGCGCACGACTTTCCAATGCAGAAAAAAAACTTGCCACTCTGAAGGTAAGCAACCGCCAGTTCAATAGTGACGTTAGCTCACTCTCAAAAGAGAAAGGTGGCCTCAATGCGCAAATCAAAAAGCTCTCCAAAGAAAATAAAACGCTCAGCCAGAACCTGACAAGTATAAAAAAGACATCGGCCAGCGCATTGGCGATCGACAATGAAAATAAAACCCTCAAGAGAAAACTACGCAAGCTGGAGGCCGACTACCAACTGACTCAGGAAGAAAATGCGGTACTTAGAGACCGTACTGCAAAAGACTGGTTCATGGTCGGTGCCGGCGTCATCTTACTGGGTATCGGTATCGGTCTGCTAATCCCCAAAATCCGCTGGCGTAAAAAATCCAATTGGAGTTCGCTGTAAGCTTGATGGACCACTAATAATGCGTGCTTCACGTTTTTTACTGGCAACCACCAGGGAAACACCTGCTGATGCTGAAATTATCAGCCATCAGCTCATGCTGCGAGCGGGCCTGATCCGAAAACTGGCTGCCGGGCTTTACACGTGGCTACCCATGGGGTTGCGTGTCTTACGCAAGATTGAATCTATCGTGAGAGCAGAGATGGATAATGTCGGCGCCCAGGAAATGCTGATGCCAGCGGTTCAACCATCAGAATTATGGCTGGAATCACAGCGCTGGGACCTATATGGCCCGGAACTATTACGCTTTAATGACCGTCACGGCCGTCAGTTCTGTTTCGGGCCCACTCATGAAGAGGTTATAACAGATCTGATCAGGCGAGAGATACGCAGCTATCGGCAACTACCGGCCAATTTTTACCAAATTCAGACAAAATTTCGTGATGAAATCAGGCCGCGCTTTGGCGTTATGCGGGCACGGGAGTTCATCATGAAAGATGCCTATTCCTTTCATGCCAGCCAGGAATCCCTACAGGATACCTACCAGCAAATGTATAAGGCCTACCAGCGGATTTTTACACGGCTGGGACTCGATTTCCGTGCCGTGCAGGCCGATTCCGGTGCTATCGGTGGGCAGGTTTCTCATGAATTTCATGTGCTCGCCGATTCCGGCGAGGATGCGATAGCATTTTCCACTTCCGGCAACTATGCCGCCAATCTGGAAATGGCTGCAGCGCTGACACCCAAAACACCTCGTCCGTCGCCGACTGAAGCATTAAGCAAGGTTCCGACACCAGGTCAGGCCAGTATTGATGAGGTCTGTACCTTTCTACACACCCAATCTGATCGCTGTCTTAAAACCCTGCTCGTCAAAGGAATTGATTCCGGTGTAGTAGCCCTGGTATTACGAGGAGACCATGAGTTGAATACGATCAAGGCTTCGAGGCTGGCAGAAATCGCCTCCCCGTTAACCTTTGCAGAACCGGATCAAATTCGGGCTGTTGCCGGTTGCCAGGCAGGCTCTATTGGACCATTAGGCCTCGATATCCCGGTGATCGTGGATCACAGCGCTGCGCATCTCGCGGATTTTATCTGTGGCGCCAACGAGGACGGAAT
>QIGV01000209.1 GCA_003230085.1 Gammaproteobacteria bacterium | reverse complement strand
AGCTTCAAACCAGAATGACCGTTCAACTTCAACCAGAATAGGTGTTCAACTTCGACCAGAATGGGTGTTCAACTTGAACCGGAATATGCATCTATTCGTAAAATACTGTTTTATGCAGGCAGCTATCCAGGACGCAACCCCTGTTTTTACTGTACAATGGCAATATGTAGAAAGATAGAAAGCCAATCTGTGCCTTTGTGGAGGTGTATTATGTCTAACAAAATTGGGATCACCACCCCGTTACTTAGTGTTCTCGCGCTGCTTCTCGTTCTCACTGTTCCTACTTCTGTTCTTGCTGCTCCAGCTCCCAGCCCTGTTCCTACTGCTTCCGTTCAGGAAGAAACCTCTGCGACGCCACCGCAGGCAGATGTCGAGGAAGATTCTGAGATCAGGAAAGTGGTCTGGCATGCAGATTTTGCTGACCCGCGTCGCTTCAGTGCCATGCTTACCAGTGTCAATAACATGGTCAACACCTTCCAGGAGGCTTTGGTTGACTATGATGTGCGTATTGTATTTGTATCCTACGGCATTCGTTTCCTCACCAATGACAAACTTGTGGGCACTCCGTTTGAAGAAGATGCAGAGCTGGCCAGGCATCGCCCCGAACTGATTGACCGTTTAAAATCACTGCAAGATATACAGGAGGTCAAATTGGAATTGTGCGAGATTACCCGCGTAGCGGTCGGATTACCGAAGGAGAAGTTAATAGAAGGTGTGGTATCGGTACCTTCCGGCGTGGTACGCATCGCCGAATTGCAACAACAGCAAGGATTTGCTTATCTCAAGGTTGAGTAAGGGGTGAGCCTTTATAAAATATCTCTGGTCTGGCTTATTTGCTGAATCGGGCAGTACGCTCGCCGCACTGTGTTGCCGGGCCATCCGCTCTCATCGGTGCAAGTAATTTCTTTGAACTGGCAGTGGCGACAGCTATTGCGTTATTGTGCCGAATCCGATAGCGACCCGTGAGGGTCGCTTTTGAACACCGCAAATTACTTATTATTTCTTGGCGAGCAATAACGGTAGTGGCTTTAACCGCAACTCCTCCTGGGTGGCTTTGATAAAACCGTGTTTGGCATATATACTCTGCGCCTCATCGGTTCCTAGAAAAGCCAGGTAACGCATGGCATTATAGGGATTGCGGCCACTTTTCAAAGCACCGATAGCATAGCCAACTTTGTGCTTCATATTATAAGGTGCGGGAATATCCACGCCTTCGATCTTGCGGCCAATTTCCTGCTGATAAATGATTTCCGTCACCCATACCACACCGACATCCGTCTTACCTTCCAGTAAACGGATCGGTGTTTCCCGGTGGTGGCGCGATGTAAACCAGGTCTTATCCTTAATGGCCCAGCAGCTTTTACACTTTTTGCCATCAGTCACTTTTTCGTAGATGCCAAGATCTTTCAGCATTTGAGAGCCATAAAACTTGAAAATACCCTCGGTCAGTGGATTCGGCAGGGTCACTACAACGTCGTCACGGGCTAAATCTTTCGGGCCTTTGATGTGTTTCGGGTTACCTTCCAATACTTCCAGTGCCAGCTTGTTATGCGTATAAATCATAAAATCGTTCATCATCTCTTTGGTGTGTAGCTTTTTGAGGTGGTTAACGTTGACGCTAGCGAATAGGTCGGGATTTTTGGCGATTTTCTGCCCTGCAATTTCGCCTTGTTTGAGAATCTGTCCTTTGAGAATCTGCCCGGGTGGTATGGTTTCCACAAAAACCGTCTTAATGTCTGGGTTATGTTTCTGGAAAGCGCTAATCAGATCCTGCATAACCATAAACTGGTTACCCGCCAGATACATGACCAAGTCCGCGTTGTAGGAATCGCCAACTTTGCCATAGTCGATCTTGCCATTAGAATGAAATGTCCGGTGGTCGTCACCTTTGCCGACATCTTTTCCGGCCAATGCGGACGCACTCATAAAAACGAGTGCACCAAAAAAAACAGATAGGACCGTCATACGGCCAACATGAACTTCTCTTAACATATCTCAATCCTCCACTTAAATGTTATTGCTTATAGGATGAATTAACGTCCTTGTCCCTCGAATCCTACGCCTATTGAGCTATTGCTGCTATCGTTTTTTTATCCTGACCACGCTAGAACCTCTCCTGAATCAACCGAATTGGTCTCTTAAGAGAGAGGGTCCGATCAGATTGGGTGGATCCCCACAGGGCAGGCAGCTAGCAAACTCAAAATCGAAGACAGTAAGATTGATGTCAGTACGGGCATCCTTGCTGTGCGGAGACTCTCAAATATCGTTAGGTCAATTATTTAACATAATATACATTATACGCATAAAGAAAATACCCTTCCTCTTACAGTACCGGTGCAAGTAAGTCAGAAGCACGCGTTTTGAGGCGTTCCCAGAATGATTCATTTGCCAGGTTATAATCGGTTTTCTCAGTTGAGTTTGCTAAATCATCCAACAACATCGTTTCTACCTGACGGGCAAATTTTTTATCTACTACTACGCCGGCCACTTCAAAATTGAGTCTAAATGAGCGGTTATCAAAATTTACGGTGCCTATCATCGAGAAACTGTCATCAATAAGCATTACTTTTTGGTGCATGAAACCTTTTTCGAAAAAGTATATTTTGGCACCAAGCTGGTTTAGCTCACTAAGATAGAGGTTTGCTGCATGGCGCACAAACCAGTTGTCATTTAGACTGGGTGTGATAATGCGAACATCAAGGCCCTTCATTAATGCCAACTTTAGCGATGCCAAGGTGCTCTCATCAGGTATAAAATATGGTGTTGCTATCCATATACGCTTACGAGCCAGGTTTAATGCATTGGTGAAGAACAGGCTAGCTGTTTCAAGATTGTCGGCAGGACCAGCGCTAAGCACCATAACTTCCTTTTTGTTTTTATTCCTGGCATCGGAAAGATTAATTCCAGCTTCATCCGGCATCCAGATGAGCCCTTTAATCAGCTCGTTATCTGCGTAGTACCAGTCCAATGAGAATATCGATTGAGCAATAATCGATGAAGGACCATCAATGCGCATGTGAGTATCACGCCAGGGGCTGAGTTTTTTATCCTCACCCAGGTAATCATTACCAATATTCAAGCCACCAATCCACGAGCTTTTACCGTCAACCACAACGATCTTCCGATGGTTACGAAAATTTAACTGGAAACGATTATTTGGCCCCTGTTGAGTATTAAAGGGAACGATTTTTACACCAGCAAGTTTAAGGTCACCTATCCACTCTTCATCCAGTTCTGAACTTCCAAACTCGTCATATAAGACATAGACAGCTATTCCCTCCCCTGCTTTTTGAATCAACTGAACTTTGAACCGGTTGCCGCTCTCATCGGGGCGTAAAATATAAAATTGAAAGAGTATGTAAGATTTCGCCTTTTCTATTCCCCGGTGTATGCTGTCGTAGGTAGCCCTTCCGTCGACAAGCAGCTGTACATTGTTTCCTCTGAGTAAGGGGGATCTGGCTAAACGTGTGGCTGCCTCATACTCTGGAAAGTTAATAGAATTTTCAACAGCATAAGGAAGCATTCCCTGTATTATCGTCTCCATTTCCTGCTCAATGTCCCTGGGTATATCGCGCCATGTATTGACATAACCATCGAATTTGCTACGTCCTAACACCCAGTATGCAGGGACTGAAATAATCGGTATTGTAATCAGACTAATTGCCCAGGCAATCGCTCCCTGAGGTGTTCGTGTACTCAGGATTGCGTGTACGGAACTGATAACACCCAATACCTGAAAGAAAAGGTAGGCACCAACCAGTATTTCTACCACTAAAGGGTACCTCTATTAGTTTTGGATTTAATGTGCTTATTCATAAGTGAATAGAGGCATCCTGATTATGATTCCCCTGCTCCATTTCCCTTTGTAATTCGATAGTCTGATTGTTGTTTCTTCTGTGAGCAAGTTCAGTATACTCTGCCAGACAAATGCATGAGCCTCAACTCAGAAACCGCTAATAACGGAGATGCCCACGATGTTACTAACAACAGAAGCAGAACTGGATAACCTGCTCACAGATGAATTCCCGGTACGCAATAAGCTCATCTATCTGAATCATGCGGCGGCATCTCCGCTTCCACGACGTTGTGGTGATGCTGTTAAATCTTTCGTTGATGAATATGTACGCTTTGGTACAAAGAACTACCTGGACTGGTCCGATCATGCCAATCAGCTACACACTGACCTGGCAAAATTTATTAATGCCTCGTCGGCTGATGATATTGCCCTGCTGAAAAATACCTCGGAAGGTATCTCCGTTGTGGCTATGGGATTTCCGTGGAACGCGGGTGACACAGTACTCAGTAGTGATGAAGAATTCCCATCCAACCGCATACCGTGGCAGGCCCTTGCAGACAGAGGCGTACAGTTTAGGGAAGTCACCCTCAGGCAATCAGGTAAAACACCCGAGCAGGCCCTGATTGATGCCATGGACAACTCAACACGGATGTTGGCCATCAGCGCCGTTCAATACGGGAGTGGTTTGCGTCTGGATCTGAAAATACTCGGAACGGCCTGTCAGGAGCGTAATATTGCCTTTTGTGTTGATGCGATTCAGATGCTTGGCGCTCTGCCTGTTGATGTTGAGGCAGCAAATATCGATTTTATGATGGCCGACAGCCACAAATGGCTTTTAGGGCCTGAAGGCATCGCCCTGTTTTATTGTCGAGATAAGTGGCGAGAGAGAATAAATCTCTTTCAATATGGCTGGCATATGACTGAAAAATATGAGAATTTTGATATCAAAACCTGGCGGGTAGCAAGCAGTTCACGACGTTTTGAAAATGGGACCCCCAACATACTTGGCATTCGTGCCTTCGCCGCATCATTAACATTAATCAATGATATCGGTATAGACAGGATCGAAGAGCGAATACTGCATCATACAGAGTTTATGCATGAATTTATCAAAAAAAGTAGCAATCTTGAGGCTATTTACAGCGATCCTGCATCAATGAAGTCAGGAATAGTTACTTTCAGGCACCGTAACTGCCCGGCTCCCCAATTATTCAAATATTTACGTGAGCAGAAAATCATCTGTGCAGAACGAGGGGGTGGCGTGAGGTTTTCACCCCATGTTTATAATACAGATGAAGAAATAATAAACGCACTAAAAGTGTCAAATGATTTCAGTAGTTGATTTAAAATACATAAGATTACTTTTAACCTTTAACTTTCAGCTTTTAGCTTTTTTTCACTCTTGTATACGAATGGAATCAAAAAATGACAGATAAAAATAAACCCCTGAGCAAATCAGACCTGCAGGGTCCCGCACGCGACTTTGCTGATTTCTGCAAGGCCGAATTTGAACGCAGAAGAAATTCTGACTCCCCATTTGATGAAAGCTCTTATCAGGAAGCGATGGAACTTGTGTTACGAAAACTGGTTGCCTCGGCGGAAGAGGTTTAAGTATGATTATTACCCATATCACGGCAGACAACCTCCTCAAATATACTCACCTTGAACTTACAGACCTTCCCCGTCAGGGCGTTATAGCCATTAGCGGCCAGAATGAATCCGGTAAAAGCACCATCGGTGAGACGGTTTGTTTTGCCCTGTTCGGGCGCACCTTTTCTATTGGCGAAGATGAAATTACACGCGTGATTCGCTGGGGTGAATCGCGCTGCAGTGTTCGTCTGGGCTTTGCCATTGGAGATAAAGACTATGAGATTGCCCGCTTCCTCGATAACGAGGGTAATCATGGTGCACGTCTTTATCCTGCCGGTAAGGAAGCGCACCCTTTCGCAAAAGGTGTTAATGCCATCAGTGAAGCACTGGATGACTTACTTGGTTACCAATTTGAAGAATTTGTTGAATCGTTTTATCTGGCGCAACGTGAAATCACTACTCCCCACCCGCATAGCCATGCAATTAAGACCATGGCCGGTATCTCGGCACTGGAAAAGGTGGCAGATGAATTGTCTGCCGATTTGAAGAATGAACAGCGCAAACAACCCGATATCGATGAACAGATTAATGGGCTTGAGGCTGATATCAAGGCACTGAAAATTAAACCGGGAAAGCTGAATGGACTGGAGAGAGAGGTCGATGCGGTCAGGCAGCTTGGAAGCTCTTTACAGGACAATGATGAAGTCCTGAACAAAGCCGTAAAGGACTATCGCCATGCCCTGCCCCGTTATAAGTCAGCACAATCGATAAAATATCTCGCCAGCCTGCTGGCCTTCATTTCTCTATTCATTGCACTGGGGTCAGGTATCAGCTGGTACCTGTTCAACAAAATACCTGATTCCAGTTACACAGAGAAGTTAAGTACATTCCTGAATAATATCCCGGCATGGGATGAACCTTACCTCTTTCAGCTTGGGATGGTCTTTACTGTTTCAACAGGCGTATTGCTTATTTTCTGGCTGATCGCGTCCCGTATGAAAAGAAAATCTGCTGAATTACAAAAAAAAGGGAAATTACTGGCTGAGCAACTACAGACTGTTAGTGAGGCAAGCGATCTACCAGAAGAAGAAAGGGGCAACTTTTCAGATGTTTCTGCAATACGCTTGTGTCGTCTGAGTAATGATCGTATGACTGCACTATTCGAGTTGATACAGCGGCGGTTACACAATGCCATATCAGAACAACAACAATCGCAAAAGATCCTGGAGGATTCTCTCAGTGAAGAGCAGGACAGGTTTGCAAAGGCCGATGCGCTTATGGGGGTGATTAGCAATCTGAACGAGAAACTGGACGAAGTAAAGCATCGTATCCAGTTGTGTGTAATTGCAGACGAACTCATCAACGCCGCTGCACGGCATTTCTCACAACGATTTAACAGGGATCTACGCGAACTAGCCAGCCGCACTCTGCCCTTATTTACTGAGGAACGCTATGAACATTTGCATATAGGCGATGACCTCAGCGTACGCGCCTTCTCCAGCCTTAAGCGTGATTACATGGATCTCGATGAAATTTCCAGTGGTACACAGCGCCAGATCATGTTGGCTGTTAGGCTTGCTCTGTCACAGGAACTGGTGAACACCACAGCTGCTGGTGAGCAGTTCATCTTTCTTGATGAGCCTTTTGCCTTCTTTGACCAGACGCGAGCCCGTAACGCCATGGCTATTCTGCCCGAACTTAGTGAAGAGATCTGCCAGATATGGGTCATTGCTCAGGAGTTTCCTGAAGATACACAATACGATCGTGCAATCGATTGCTCCCGCGAGTACGACAGCTTGCCGCAGCAAGAGGGTTAAGCCTGACTGGATCTTTTATTAGTACTAAAACTCTAAATTCTTCTCGATTCCTAACGCCCACTCCCAGAATGTTTTCTTCGAAACCGCACGCATTTTGATAGTTATTTTTTTGACCCCTTTCTCATTGATCGCTGAGCTGGTCAAAAAAGGATCATTATTTGCTGGACGCATCCGGTATGCATTCGAGTTCTTCTCAAGACCAATACAGTTGTCACATGACCAGTACATACTGTTGTCGAATAGCAGTTGCCTCAGTAAAACATCATCCTGTCCCAAGAGACGAATCGATTGGATTTCGATCTCAGTCAAATAGTGCTTATTGACCGGATCCAGTCGAAGCATAAAGATATCTTCAGGATCCGTGAAATTAACCGCGTATTCTCGTGATTGATTATCAGCAATCACCTTGAAACGTCTGGAATTTTCCGCGCTAAAGGGTACTTTCGGTTTGCTTTTCCAGAATATCTGACCATCCAGATCATACACAGCCATTGGTCCGATGTATCGGTAGATGGCAACGGGCAAAGTAATCAAAACGATAAGGGACAATATCACAACAGAAAGTTGTTTGAGGCCAGTCCTGGTATAAAATGTTTCAGTAAGTTTTTGCCAGATCTTTTCATTATAGTTTAGGTCATGCACGAGTAGTTTACGCGCGTTTGTTAAGGTGCTCTGGTAATCCTTATATATTTCCCTGATATGCTTTTTATTTACTTCAGTCCCGGCATTAAATGAGAGCACGTCAAGAATACTTTTATAAACCGGATAGTTCGAATCGCCTACAGTATTCATCTCACTGAGTAGATTCTCTATCGATCCATCTACTGAAACTCTCCTGGCTGAAAGAAGTGCCCTGGCTAAACAAATGGCTGATGCGTGAAGTACTTTTATGAATTCCTCATATTGATTTTTACGCCAGAGCTGATGTCCAGCTTCCATTTCAGTGACAGCGCAGAGGAATAAGCCATATACATCAGACTCTGGTAATACCTGCTTTTGTTCACTAATCATTTACTTATCACGAGTCTATTATTCCGCACACTACTTCGTAACAATGGAGCTCAAACCAAAATACCGTGCATAACCGTTATTACGCCAGTCATTTTTATCTCTGGATATATCCGTGTAAACCAAAATGCGTGGAGGATTATTCATTTTCTCGACAATCACTGCCGGGCGCTCCTGCCCGGCATTCTTTTTTTGTTGTTTGATATAGGCGTAGCGATCTTTCATAAAATTATCATAGGCAGCTGCACCACCACCAAGTAGATCGCCATAGGCCCCACGCACATGACTTTTACTGATAAGTAATACACTGAGAAGAATTATTGACGTCAGCATCAATACTCTAGTCGGGATTGAAAATAACCTGTCTATGTAAA
>QIGV01000009.1 GCA_003230085.1 Gammaproteobacteria bacterium | reverse complement strand
ATATCTCAATATATTTGGAGGCTAGCCAAATGGCAATGTCATTATTTCCACTAGATATCGCAACAGGCAATGCATTTTGCAATCGTAAAATAGAGCGTAAACATTTGCTTGAAAATATTCTTTCGCATACCGATACGCTGATTAACGCCCCAAGAAGATATGGGAAAACCAGTCTTGTTGAGCAGGTCAAGTGTGACCTTAACAGAAAATACGATAATTTTATCTTTCTCCAAATCGATTATCTATTAGTAGGCACACCAGAATCTGCGCAAAGCTATCTCCTTGAGTCTATTGCCGAGACACTTTCAAAAATTATTCCATTACGGCAGCAAGCGCTAGATAAAGTAGTCACTATTTTCAAATCACTTAAAACTAAAATATCGATTGGTTCAAATGGCCTCTTGCTAGAAATAGAGCCGCACCCCTTGCCAGAAAAGGGAATCAATGAAGCCCTTATGACATTAGACAATATCGTGGGCAAACAGAAAAAAATCGCGGTTATTTTTATGGACGAATTTCAACAGCTTGGGGAATTATCTAACAACGAAGCTATTGAAGCAGCCATACGCCATGCGGCACAGTACGCCAAACATTCAATTTTTATATTTACTGGCAGCAACAGGCACCTGCTGCGTATGATGTTTGATGATAGTGCCAGGCCGCTATATCACATGTGTGATCGCATTGTCCTGGATAGAATAGCAGCAGAGGATTATATAAAATTCATTCAACGTGCAGCCCAGAAAAAATGGGGCTCTGGACTTAAATCTGCCGTACTCAATTCTATTATTGGCATCACAAATCGCCACCCGCACTACATGAATGTTTTATGTAACAAATTATGGCACTTATCTTCCTTGCCAAGGCTCAAGGATGTTGAGTCATCATGGATGACTTACGTTTCTGGTGAAAGACAACGCGTTAGCACAGAAATTAATGCTTTAAGTAACTTCCAACGAGAGTTCCTTACTTTACTAGCAACAAAACCAACCTCGCAACCTAGAAGCAGTAGTTATTTAAAAGCAAGTACAATCAAATCGGGAACAGTTGGGCAGCTTCTAGATAAGCTATTAACTCAGGATCTGATATTTGTTGATGCTGAGGGTGTGTACAGGTTGATTGATCCTGTAATAGAGGAAACAATAAAACGAATTAATAGATAATGCACAAATTTCCAGGGTTAACCGATCCCTCTCCCTAGAACAGAAAAACACAAAAGCGATTCATTTGGCACGCATAATGATCTGTAGCCTTATGACCTGGGGTATATCAGCTTTTCTTCCAGGCCAGCGTTAATCCATCACCGATGGGCACCAGGGTTATTTCCACGCGCTGATCCTGGTGTACAAATTTGTTGAAGTCGCGAATCGCCTGCGTGTCTTCACTCTGATTGACAGGGTCAGCTACACTCCCGCCCCACAAAACGTTGTCAATGGCGATCAAGCCGCCCGGCTTCACAAGCCGCAGGCTATGCTCGTAATAGGCCAGTTGATTGAGCTTGTCTGCATCAATGAACGCGAAATCGAAATAGTCTGCGTCAGATTCTATCTTAAGACCGGCCAGTGTTGTGAGTGCTGGCGCCAACCGCAGGTCTATTTTGTGGCTGATACCCGCCTCACGCCAGTAATGCTGAGCTATAGCCGTCCATTCTTCACTAATATCGCAGGCAACAAGATGACCGTCCTCCGGTAACGCTGCTGCAACGGCTAGCGTGCTATATCCTGTAAAGGTGCCGATCTCCAGCGCTCTTTTGGCACCAGTCAATCGGATCAACATGGCCATGAACTGACCCTGGTCAGAAGAAATCTGCATCATGCCCATTGAGAGCCTGTCGGTTTCCTCTCGCAATGTTTTTTGCAGTGCTGTCTCTCTCAGCGACACCGACAGCATGTATTCGTACAAACGGTCATTCAGATCCAATGTTTTTTTACCCATCCAATATTTTCTCCTGCATTGATGGTTAAAGAATTCGCACAATAAAGCTTTATCTAAAGAAAATAGTGGGCTGCTACCACCTTGGGATCTGCATCACACAATTACCTGGAGAAACCGCGCCATTTTTCAGGAATACCTATTACGATTCGAAAATAATTTTGGGGATTAATTGAGGCTTATTTATAAAATTCTTCGAATCAATTTTAATATCAGTAGACTTCCCTTCACTTGGCATAGGGAGAATATACTCGGTTGGAGTTTCCCAGTTTATTGTACCTGAACCACTGATTTCAGCGCCTTGCTTAGCGGGAAACGGAAAAAATCCAGAAATTTCCTCAAATTCGACACCAGCATCAGCGCCATGGGCAGACACTTTTCTTAGTTCTTTATGTTCCGCATATTTTTTCCGGACAATCAAGCTCAATTCGAATATTGAGATAACAGATGCATCCTTACAATCAAATCCTGACATGATCAGGTTATAACATAGCAGAGGCACACTCCATGAGGTTAAATGGCCTGAAACCAAACGCTCTCTGTGATGCATCGGAACACTGATAGCCAGGACGCCATCATCCTTTAGCACATCGAAAATTTTATCTAAAAATATACCAACATTCCTCTGGTGCTCAAGAACATGGGAACACCAAATGACATCAAATTTTTTATCGAAATCAATCTCAAGAAAGTCGCCTACATAATCGGCATTTTTTACCACATCGACAGAAAAAACTTTTTTTCCGAAATACTGGAATAATCGTTTATGCTCACCCGCCCCCGATCCTATATCAAGTACAGTATCAAACTTATGCGCACTAAGGAGCTTCAATATCGCATAAACCCCCCAGTCAATTTTGAATATATTATTCTGAGGCACTATAGAATTATAAAGGTTAGTCATTTTGTTTTTCCATAACAAAACAGATGTTCATAGCAGGAATAGATTGATGACAGTATAACCAAAAAGTTGATGGCAATATGCCAACCCATAATTTTTCCCCGTATATCCATATATTAACCCCTGGTCTCAAGCAGTTCGCCTTGTACCAAATGCTGAGTCACTAGTCTTTCAATTAATAGTCATGGGACGGGGTAGCAACTTAGTAAACCGTCATAACAGATTATGGCCTCCTAAAGCACCGTTTCCGTGACATCACGGGGCTATATTTGATATAATGCATCGATTGAATGGGCAAAACCTTCCGTATTAAGCCACCTCTGTGCTCAGCCTCAGCAGCGTGTTTAACAGGAACTATTAATAGGCACTAGAGGTCAAATATTCTGTTTGTCGCCCACAATTCTCTCAGCACGCAGACTAACCGACGCCTTGTAGACCCCGGAAATAATGTTTATCAGTCAAAACACAAGCAGCACACCAGGCTGGATCTATCGCATTTTGGCAGCGATATTGATTCTCCTCCTAAGCGCATGCATTCATGATGTCGATAAATTAGAGGGGCGGTCGCCACCAATACCAACTAATGTAACTGCATTGGGCCTGGAAGGCGCCGTAGCATTAAATTGGGATAGCGCAGCAATAAATGTACCCCATAATCTTTACTGGTCTATCAACGGCGACCCCGAAGAAGTCATCGAAAACGTTAGCTCACCCTATTTTCACCAGGGATTGATCAATGGGACCCTCTATACTTATGAGCTGACGGCTACAAATACAGCAGGAGAGAGCCCCCGCACCACACCGATTACAGCGATGCCGGTCGTTTTCAACTGGCAGGAGATCTGGGACATCCCCGTAGATCAAGGCAATAACTCCCAGTGCAATGATGATAAAGATGATGCCACAAATGACATTCAATGCCGCATTGTCTCGGGGAGTAACACCTGGTATGCCAGTCGCTTCTTTGCTGGACCAAATCCCAATGCAGTCCTGGACGACCCCCTGACCTATATCAAGCTGTTCAGTAACTTCAATATGACTGCAAACGGTGTTACGTACACGATGGATGGCACTGCCGGCATGAACATGACGGTCGAATCGCTGCAGGAATCAAGCCTGGAGGTGCGCAACCTAAACATTCCGGTTAATAGCTTTACCGAATTGTTTGTAGGATCCTTTGAGGATGTATTACCTGACATTTTTGAGTATGTCTATATTGATATCAAACCAGTCACCTTCATCTCTGGCGACCAATGCAACGGTATTAATCTGCGTTATATTCTCAGTACCGCAAGCGATCAGGCCATCCCTAATATACCCCCGGACAGCACCATGAAAATTATAGAAATTGATACGTTTATTGACCTTTTTCGCAGGAATATCCTACCCGATCTGGTATGTGGTGAAGATGAATACACTATTGGAACAATTAAATTGGGAATAGACGGCGTCCAGAGCGACAATAACTGGATACGCTTTGGTACTGTGGGCGTCATTGGCCCACCATTGCCTTGATCTGGGCCAGGCACTACGCTGCCAAGTGAACATAGACGAAAAAACTGAAGCTGCGTGCAGCCCCTCCATCTTGACCTTGCAGACATAAGCGTTTACCTTGCCTCTTGATTGCTGACTGGCGCAAGAGGGGAAAGTAAGTGACTCAATCGGAATTGGATGCAGACCTTTCTCATGCTGCCGAGAAAAATACACTGCAAGTTCACTATCAACCGATTATTTCCCTGGAAAGCGGAAGTATCACAGGATTTGAGGCGCTTGCGCGCTGGAAGCGACACGGACACTATGTTCCGCCCCGGCTTTTTATTCACGCCGCCGAAAAGAGCAACCTGATCATTGCCATAGGAGAACATATACTGCGCAATGCCTGTCAGCAACTCAAAAAATGGCAGGAAAGTGGGCTGTTCTCGCATAAACAGTTCCTCAGCGTTAATCTATCTGGCAAGCAATTAATCAATCCCGGTTTTGCTGGACGCATTGAAAACATTATCACTGCAATAGGTGTCAATGGCCAAAATCTACATTTTGAAATCACTGATAATACAACTTTGGACAATCCTGAAATAATATCTGCCAACCTTTTCCATCTGAAGTCTCTCGGAATTTCCTGCTCTGTTGATAATTTCAAAAATGACAAAACCTCAGTAGAATTTTTGCGACAACTACCTTTTGATATCCTGAAAGTTGACCGTTCGTTTATGGTGACCAATCACCAAAACATACAAGACCAGATCAGAAAGTTACGGGCAATAATTCTCCAGGCTCATCGGCTGGGTCTGATCGTGGTTGCAGAAGGTGTAGAGGACGAGCATTTACTCCAGCAATTGCGCGAGATGGATTGTGAGTATGCCCAGGGCTTCTACTTCTCACCGCCCGTCAGTGCCCATAAAGCCGGACAGATACTTGCCGGTGACCCGCAGTGGCGTCGTGTATTACACTGAAAGTGTAGCACTCTGCCAGCCACAAGAATGTCTAACGGTATGCTGGCGGAAGTATTCCTGCAGAAAAAGAGTGCGGTACGACCTGCGGAATTTATCGCCGCAAACACCTAAGCTTTTGTTTACAAATATATTTTAGGGTCATAATCAAAAATAATTTATGTTATAATCAATCAGACATCCGAACAACACTCCAGTCGGTACTGTTTAAAAACAAAAAATCAGGATTGCACAGTCTTTGTGACTAACGATTTTATGCGTCTCAACCAATACATCCCTGCAATTAATCTATTCACGGCAACACTGGCCCTGATACTGGCCATATTTATGCCCGCACAGGTCTTTGCTTATACCTATACGGTCACCAGCACAAACGACACCACTGACAGCGATCTCAATGACGGGCTGTGTAACGACGGTTCGGGCAACTGCACCCTGCGAGCTGCTATACAGCAAGCAAATGCCTGGCCAGGCCCAGATGCTGTAGTCTTGCCAACCGGCACATACACACTTTCCATACCCGGAAATGACGATGCTGCCGTCATGGGTGATCTGGATATTACGGATGACCTGACAATCAACGGTGCTGGCTCAGCAGCGTCTATTGTTGATGGTAACGGTGCAACCACCGCCGACCGGGTATTCCAAATTCCCCTAGGGGTGACTGTCATAATAGACGGCATCACCGTTCAGGGGGGGCTATCGATCAGCAATGGTGGCGGCATCGCAAACGATGGCAATCTAACCATTACCAACAGCATCATCCAGAGTAACGTATCCAATGGCACAATCCAGGGCGGAGGCGGCATTTTCAACGCGGGCACACTGACCCTAAGCAATGTCAGCGTTTCAAACAATAGCACAGTGGCCAGCGGTGGTGGCATCAACACAACGCAGGGAACAGTATCGATTACCAACAGCCTGATCACCAGCAATTCAGCAACCCGCAATGGCGGCGGCTTATTTATCAATGGTGGTGTAACTATTACCATTACAGATACCACCGTTAGCAATAACAGCAGTCCGGGCAATGTGAATCAGGGAGGCCTGGGCGGGGGTATTTATAATTTTGGCGACCTCACACTTGCAAAAAGCACCTTGAGCGGAAATTCAGCACGGGGTGGTGGTGGCATCTATAGCGAGGGCTCCCAAACCGGGCAGATTGGTACGCTGACGATCACTAACAGTACCCTGAGCGGTAACAGTGCAACCTCCTTTGACGGTGGTGGTGCTTTTATCAGCAATCTGGCAACTTTCACCGGCAGCACCATCACTGCCAATTCGGCCGTCATTTCTGGCAGTGGAATTGCAGTTGATACCGCTGGAAACACTTCCAATCAGGGTCTCATCACCCTTCAGAACAGCATTATCGCCAATCAATCTGCTGGCACGGACTGCTCCGGCGCCGGCAATATCACCTCGAACGGTTTTAATCTTGATAGTGACAGCAGCTGCACACTGGCCGGCAGCGGCGACCTGCCCGGCACCGGCCCGCTCTTGTCTGCTCTGTCAGCAAATGGAGGGGCCTCGGTCACTCATGCCCTGCAAGCAGGTAGCCCAGCGATAGGGGTCGTTACCAGTGGCTGCCTTGCCGATGATCAAAGAAGCGTTATACGGCCGACAAGTAACTGTGCCATGGGTGCCTATGAAAGAACAGCTTCTGAAGGTACATGGGCAGACGTGGCTATCGTTGTGGATGACTCGCCCGATCCAGTCATCAAGTCCGGCATTCTGAACTACACTATCGTGGTAACAAACAATGGCCCAAATAATGCCACCAATGTCACCTTGAGTGACACTCTGGCAACACCGGGACTCAACGGCGTTAATCTCGGGACAATACTCGTAGGCGCCACTGCAACATTAACTCCTAACCCGGCAGTGCCGAGCGTACCGGGTGTCCTGACAGATACCATCAGCGTTTCTGCTGATCAAAGTGACCTCAATTCCAGCAATGACAGTACAATAGTCACCACGACAGTGGGCAGCAACAGCGATCTTGGCATCACGACGACAGCACAAATTAACGTCAATGGCAGCATCTCGACAATCAATCCCAACGATACCGTCGTCGCTGGTTTCCCAATAACCTATACACTGACTATCACCAATACTGGCGATACTGCAAACGATGTCCAGGTCACCGACACCTTTCCGGCCAATGTTATTCTAGGAACGATTACCCCCTCGGGCACTACGACCTGCAGTGTGAACGCAGCGGGGAGTTTTACTTGTAGTCTTGGTAATCTACCTGATGGCGCCAGCGAGACCATTATCTTCGTGCTGACTGCACAGGTAACGGGGAGCATGGAAAACGTCGCCCTGATCAATTTTTCCGGGACAGACCCAACACCAGCCAGAGACAGTTTTCCGGTAACGGTCATCACCCAGACTGATCTTTCTATTACTATGGCGGGCTCACCTGCGCAAGTAGATGAGGGTGCGGATCTATCCTATATCGCCCGGGTTAACAATGGCGGCCCTTCCCCAGCCAGCAATATCATGCTCACTATCAATCTTGATGGCAACATCAGCCTACAGAGCATCAACTCACAGCCTGGGTGGAGTTGCAGCGGAACGGTCTCAATCATTTGTAATCTGAATACCCTGGCCGCCGGAACAGACAAAACTGTCACACTATTTACCACTGTAAATTCTGGTGCAGCCGGCACCATCCTGACCAGCACCGCCAATGTCACTGGCGATGACTCCGACCCTGACCCCTCCAATAATGACGATACTGTTGATACTACCGTCACCGCTAACCCGGTAGAAAGCGCTGACCTTGTCATCTCCATGAGTGACAATCCTGACCCTGTCATCGTTGGCAATCGCCTGCGTTATTCCATGACTATCAACAACAATGGCCCGGATGACGCCACGAATGTCTCCCTGGTGGATAGCCTGCCTACCAATACGACCTATCTTGGCGGTAGTGCCGGTTGCACATCTGCGCCGACGGGTAATTCGGTCACCTGCGATCTGGGCACGATCATTAACGGTACCAGTGCCAGCGTATTCATTGATATTCGACCTGAAGCCATCGGCACCATTACCAACACCGTCGTCGTTACCAGTGGTAGTGACCCTGACAATTCCAACAATACGGCAACCGTAGACACCGTTGTTGATAATACCCCTACTGGCGTCAATGACGGTGATAGTGGGCTTTCCAAGGGCAGTGGCGTTTTATAGCCACGGCGGCCTATGGTAGCTATCTGGATCCACATGTTATGGTGCTGCGCCACTTCAGAGATGATTATCTGCTCACCAATGCGCCAGGACGAATACTGGTTAACCTTTACTATCGCACCTCACCGCCGATCGCGAACACTATTCGTGAACATGAAGCACTCAGGGTACTGACGCGATGGGCGCTGACACCTGTCGTGTTTGGTATTGAATACCCGCTGGGCAGTACGATGCTGATCCTCCTGCTAAGTGGTGTGATACTTAGAAGACGGACTCATGCCGCTTGAACCTGGACTGGGAAAAACGTTACGCAGCAGTTGATAATCTTTTCGGCACCAGCCCCAGCATACTACTCCAATCCTATGCGCATCTGATGTCACCTGGACAAAGCGTGCTCGCCATTGGGGATGGCGAAGGGCGCAATGGTGTCTGGCTAGCGGAACAGGGGCTCAAGGTCTTATCAGTCGATATCTCGCCTACCGCCCAACGGCGTGCCCGTGCTCTAGCCCGTCAACGCGACGTCGATATTGAAGTCCGTTGTATCGATCTACGCCAATGGGACTGGCCCATCTCCAGCTTTGATCTAATAACGCTGATTTTTGTGCATTTTCCTGCAGCAACCCGACACCAGGTGCATCAAAAAATGATCGCGGCTCTGAAGCCAAGTGGACTGATCATGATTGAGGCCTTTCATATTGATCAACTACAATATGGCACCGGAGGTCCTCCTGATGCCGAGATGCTATATTGCCAGGATATTCTTGAAGAAGATTTCAAGGGGCTTGAAGTACTGGAACTCAAGCAAGAAGTAACCGATGTCGTTATTGCCGGCAAACCGATAGGGCAGGGTGCCTCCCTGCGCTTTGTAGCGCGCCGCTCTAAGTGACGGTTATGCTTTCAGGTTTCGGTGCTTGACGACTACCACACCCCACAGAAAAAGCAGGAACAGACCATACAGATTCAGCACACCGCCTCCACCGCCACCGCCACCGCCACTACTACCGCCACTGACGTTGCTCGCAGTCCCCAACGCTAAACGTGTGGCCGGATCACCAATCAGGATGAAAATATCCAGGTTCTCCGCATTAGCTTTACCATCGACAACCGCCTGTACTTTGGCTTTAGTCGTTGCCTCACCCAGCCGGGTTACACCTTGCTTAATCATCAAAGAAAAAAGATTATCACCGATAAACTCCTGTTCCGTTGGATAAGCCAGCGCATTAGGGCTCCACATGGCGATAGCACCACCGCCATTGGGGTGAAATAAAAGCGCCTCGGATAATGGAACATCATAAAAAAATGAGCCTGAACCATCAGGTAAGGAGAAAGTAAGCCCCTCACTGGGCTGTGCAAAAAATCCATTAAGGCAATTAAATGCCACAAAGAATGGCAATGCCCGGTCATTGGTCAGGGTATTCGTTGCCTCTGCGGAATTAAGTACTTCAAATCCTGAACTCGCAATCCAGCCATTGACGCCGCCATGGCCAAAATAGCTCGATACAAGGACACCTTCGCCATTGATAATTTTTCTGAAATCTCCTTTTGCAAGCACCTTTTCAGTGGCGCTATAGTCACGCAGGCTGACGCGCAGCGGCCGATAGCCTGAAGGTATAATATATTTTGATAACCAGGCATCCGTTTGCTGAACAAAGTTGGGGTCGTGATCCCCCGAGGTCATTAAAAAACGGGTTTGCCAGGTGGCGGGGGCGCTCGTCTCATAGGCAATAATCTTGTCAACGGCAAGCCGTATATCGCCTGTGCTTTTCGCGGGAATGCGGCCAATATAGATTTTTGGCAAGGCATCCTGCCCCACGGTCACAAACCAGTTATCACTGGGAGTTTCACCAATCCCGGTCGTCTCCACTGCATAGGTTGGTACAAACTGACTTTTTACAAACTTGGTTCCGAGCGATTGCTCTATGTTGAAGTCATCTTTGTAGTCCAGGTTGGCGTCACCGATCAGCACCACAAACTGAGGCACAGGGCTCCAGTTGTTATAGGCGTAACGCAGAAATTCCTTGATGGCCACCGGCGTAAATAATCCGCCTGAAAAAGTGTCATAGATTTCCTGCGTAGTGACCACCTCAACCTGATAGCCATCGACTCGTCTGTGCTGTGCCAAACGATCGATATCCGCACCCAACAGATCTTCATGGGTGATGATAATATAGTCAGCGCCCTTGTTCGATGCGCGCAGAGTGGGTGCCAGATCCTGGAATGTGATTGTATTTGGATCTACTTGACGGATTTCCGATTCTCCGACAAGCATATACGTTCTGAATCCAATCACAGTGCCAGAAGAACAATTATTTTCACTGGCACAAATAAAATCAGCGAATTCAACGTTGCCGGATACTACGGGGATAGTTACCCTTCTAACATTCATTGGGTCGCTGATATCATAGACCAGTACATTGTTATTGTTCGCGGTAAATCCCGTGATAGAGAAATCCACCGGTCCACTGCCCTGAAAGCTGAATAGCAATTGATCATTTTCAGCTACAAACTCTCGGTCATATTCAACTTCAATCCAATTCACGTAGGCGCTATCTATCGACACATTCGGTAAGCCACCTTGGGTGAACGAAACAGTGTTGAGGCCATCTCTAAGCAGTAAGGAGTTGACTGTGAATGCCTGGACAATCTCCTTTTCCCCATCCCAAGTTACAACGCCAATATCAGCACCGTTCAGTTTTATACGTGTCTGATGGTCTGGGTTATTGCCAGGGTCTGTACTCCCATGCAGGGCAACCCGCACAATAGCCGATGAGGTATTTGATATCTTATTCAGCATAATAGGAAAATCCCGCGAATCTCCAGAAATCAGTCTTTCGCCCCAGAACCAGTGATCCTTGCCCACGCCATTGGGCATCGCCTGCCAATAGGTCCAGTTTTTCTCAAAATGCACCGTGGCCCGGTAAATGGATTCAGGAGTCCCCGTGCTGGCGGCCTGCCATGATTTGGCCCTTACCGGTAGATTGCTGTCTATATCCAGCCAGTAAATGTTTTCTTCTGTAAACTTGAATTCAGGATCATTACCAACGATTGCCTGGCCATAAAACTCGATGCTATCGCCTGCCTCAAAAAGACCATCACTATTGGTGTCATTAACTGTCATGGCCACTTCGAGGCCACGATTGGACAAATGGAGTTGATCGACTGCCACCGGCTGTGTGAATCCAAGTGCACCGTACGTAACACTGTATAGTCCCGCTTGCGAAACCGGGATTCGTGCTGGCGACGCCCAGGCGACTGCAGATATCCCGCTCATCAGGACTAGAATTAATGCATGAAATAATTGTTTTGAATTCATATCATATTAAAATCGCACCTTTAAGCGGCGCGCATATGGAGTTCCTGCTGGGTAAAAATCAGGAATTATCAGGCTGCGATATCGCGGAGCTTGCTCACGCCATCAGCATCTTGCTTTTGACTTGAGCGACTGATCTCCGCTTGAGCTGCGTTTGATGCCTTTGAAGGTAATACCGGCGGCGTGGCGCTGGCGCCCCACTTCTTGACCTCAAGACGATAATCATAATCCTTGCCAGGCGTTACATTGTTGTCACTAAAGCGATACAAATAGCGCCCACCATCATCCTGGCCATAATTGGGTACGAAATTGACGACCGGGGTATATTGATTTTTCCCCTGCTCTGAACGATAGAGCATGAATCCTCTTACCCGCAGATCAGAAACCTGCCATGTGACGACTTGCTTACCAGCCTCATTGATTACAGATTGTAACGAGGTCAATCTGAGCGCATCGTCGCTCTGCCCCTCAACCTGATCAACCTGAATCACATTGCCCTTGTCATCCATAATTGAAACAGAAAAGGCGTTTGTTTGTCGTGTATCTATATTATCCGTAGTCGCTGTCACAGGACGCTGATTACCTGCGCGCGCTCTATCAAACAGCGTGCTAGCGGTTGACCGACGGGTCTTGAATCGGTTGCTGTCAACCATAGCCTGTTCGATTTCCGATACGCTTTCATGGCCAACAACCGAGATGCTGACGATCGCTCTGTCACTGGAACCCACTGTAGTCCCTGCTGCATAGGTAAAAGTCTCTTCACCAATAAATCCTGGCGCGGGGGTATAGATGATGCCATTGCGGCTACTGTTCAGCGAAACTGCCCCCCCCTGATCAGGGCTACCGATATTCTTGATTTCAAGGGAACCATTCAATGCCGCCGCATTATCATTTGATAAAACATTGAGGCGGTTGGTTGCTGTATTCATACCAATGATATAATTATCATCAGTAGCAGTAATTCCTGCACTGTCTTCAGGCATGACCAAGCTAACATTACCACCGCCGATCGATCTCAAGACGCTCACCTGCCCGCCTTGCTGCTGCTGAGTCGCATTGGAATTCTGACCACCAGCACGGTCTCTCAGTGAGGCTACCTGGGTATTACCAGTTCCATTTTCAGAATGTATTGCAAGCACATCATAATTTGATTTAAAACCTCGGCTATCGATATCCTGCAATCGATAGTAATAATCCCGTCCTGTCTGGACATTAAAATCAGTGTAACTATAGGTCATGGTCAGACCCGGTCCACCTCTAGCGGGTATCATGGATGGTGTGATCGGTGCAAACGGCCCATCAGCGGAATCACTGCGATAGAGGATAAAACCCTCATTGTTGGTTTCGGAGGAAGTAATCCAGTTCAATGCAACCTGGTTGTTACTATGAAGTGCAGAGAAATCCCGCAGCGTAATGGCAGTAGATGACTCCTGTGCCACAACAAAGGGAGACAGACTGCTGGCAATGCCGCACACTGTATTATTATTGGTATCCAGTGTCGATGTCAGTCCTTCCCAGCCGATGGCCGTGGTATTCCAGTGCAGCAGGATCAGAGATCTTTCCGAACTAAATAATGATTCATTATAAGGTACGCAGACCTCGACATTTCCGGTAAATATGGCCTGGGTATCGATATTGAAAAACTGGGTCTGAGTCCCGAAGCTGAAGCCGGGTGGTGGCGCTGGAACTGAACTGATTATTGATGCCGTTGTATTTCCCGCAACAGTCACGTTATCAAAGGTCATCTTAACACCCAGCCCCGGGGTGACCACAACATTTGTACCGACCTGCGTAAAACTATCCGCGATACTGACGATAATCGTCACCAACCCCTGTGACGAGGCGCCATTACCATCGCTCACTGTATAGTTGAAGGTGTCTGTTCCATTGAACAATGTAGGAGGCGTATAAGTAAAAGTCCCATTATTGTTATTTACAACCGAACCACCGTTAGCAGAAGTGGCATCTGCACCAGTTAAGGTAAGCGTATCACCATCAGGATCAATGTCGTTGTTGAGTACATTACCTGTAGTCACAGGAACATCACGATCGGTTACCGCACCATCACCAACCGCCGTGGGCGGGTCATTCACAGCTGTAACAGTCACCGCAACAGTACCCAGGTCGGTACCGCCGTTGCCATCACTCACGGTGTAATCAAACCAGTCTGTACCGAAGAAATTTAGCCGTGGCGTAAAGGTGAATGTGCCATTGCCATTATCAATAACCGTGGCGCCAAACACCGAGTTTGAAACCCCGATAACGCTTAGCGTATTCCCTTCCACATCAGTATCATTAAGTAAGACATTGCCTGTCGTGACGGTACCTTCTTCAACTACCGACGCAGTATCATCTACGGCCACCGGCGGATCGTTCACGGGGGTGACATTAATGGTTATTGTCGCCGGAATTGAATTAAACACACTATCAAACACGGTAAATGTAAAAGTGTCTACCCCGTTAAAATCTAGATTCGGGGTATAGGAAACATTGGGTGCGGTACCGCTTAATACACCATTAGCGGGTAAGGTTGCTATGCTGTAGGTAACGGGTAGACCCTCGGGATCAGTACCCGTCAGAGTGATTGCCAACAGTGTTTCCTCTGCAGTCGTCACAGTTTGCGGATCTGCAATGGGCGGATTATCAGCAGCGATAACCGTCACAGTAACTGTTCCTATAGCAGTACCTCCATTGCCATCAGTGGCCGTATAGGTAAAGGTGTCTAAACCACTAAATGCTGCTAGTGGCGTATAAGTGAATGTGCCATTATTATTATTGACCACGTTGCCGCCCTGAGTACTGGTGGCATCTGCGCTAGCGACGCTAAGAATATCCCCGTCAATATCCGTGTCATTCAGCAACACATCCCCGGTCGTCACTGCCGTGTTTTCATTGGTCGTAGCCACATCATCCACTGCAACCGGTATATCATTTGCGCCACTTATCGTTACTGTCAATGTAGATGTGCCGGTATCACCATCGGTGTCACCAACGATGTACGAGAAAACATCATTCAGCGTCTGCCCAACCGCCAGCGCCTGCACTGTCGGGTTGGTATTATCAAGCAAATAGCTAAACGTTCCATCGCCAGCCCATGTCAGGGTGCCATATAGTCCTGCAACAGTACCCGTCGCATCACCTGCCACATCGATGATCGTCAGGCTGGTAGTCAGATCTTCAAGATCACTGTCATTGGCCCTGATATCACCAGTAACCGGGGGCACCGCATCTTCTGTAATGGCGGCAACATCCAGATTAGCCGTCGGTGGCGTATTGACGACAATGGCCACGCTGCCAGCATCATTCAGGGTATTGGGATCACCTTCGGTAGCGCTAGCTGTTGCGGTATTGGTAATGGTGGACCCGGCCGTTGCCGCATCGACAGAGGCAGTGATGTTCAGGGTCGCACTGGCAGTATTGAGTAGACTTCCAATCGTCCAGACTCCGGTGCCACTCACATAGGCGCCCGCACCGTCATCCGAGACATAAGTCACGCCCACCGGTAACAGGTCACTGACAACCACACCGGTCGCGTCATTGGGCCCACTGTTACTCACTGTTATGGTGTAGATGATCACGCCATTCTCGGCTGGCCCCGGATTATTCACAGTTTTGATCACGCCCAGATCGGCAGCAACTCCAACAGTAATACCCACTGTGCCGAGGTCATTTAGGGTATTGGGGTCACCTTCGATAGCAGTGGCGGTTGCCGTATTGGTAATCAACTGACCTGTCGTCCCGCTGTCCACGGTCGCCGTAATGGTCAACGTCGCGCTGGCTGCATTGAGCATATTACCGACGATCCAGTTGCCGTTACCACTGTTATAGGCGCCGACACTGGGAACATTCGAGACATAGGTTACGCCGACCGGTAGCAGATCAGTCACATTGACATTGGTGGCAGTATTGGGGCCGTTATTAGTAATGGTTACCGTGTAAATAATGGTGTTGAGTTCTATCGGGGCAGCATTATCGACCGTCTTAATGATACCCAGATCAGCGGCCAGGACGGTAATGCCAACGCTGGCCGTATCATTGGCCGGGGTCGGATCAGCATCCGCCGTACTCGCCGTCGCCGTATTGGTAATCGTCGTGCCGGCCGTGGCTGCATTTACGGTCGCCGTGATATTGAGCGTGGCGCTCGCTGCATTGG
>QIGV01000152.1 GCA_003230085.1 Gammaproteobacteria bacterium | reverse complement strand
GCCGTACATCGTCTGCGAATTGTCCTGGTGGTATACCAGAACTACTACCGGAGGAAATATTACAGCAGGTCAATCTTCCACCGCTGACTAAGGCCATCGAGTATATCCATCGTCCTCCCCTGAATGTTGATATCAAGACGCTGCAGGACGGGACTCATATCATGCAGAAGCGTCTGATTTTTGAAGAGCTACTGGCGCATCAGCTCAGCCTGCGATTATTACGCAGGCGCAGGCAGCAGTACTCGGCGCCGCGCCTGTCCGCATCAGGGCATTTGCGCTTGAACATGTTGGGCAGTTTACCGTTTTCTCTGACGGCTGCACAGCAGCGGGTGATTGGAGAATTATGCGCAGATATGGCGCAAAACAGACCCATGCAGCGGCTGGTACAGGGTGATGTGGGATCAGGTAAGACTGTGGTCGCGGCAGCGGCCGTTTTGCAGGCGGTTGAGAGTGGATTTCAGGCCGCCATCATGGCACCAACAGAATTATTGGCTGAGCAGCACTATCACAATTTCAGTACCTGGTTTGAGCCTCTGGGAATCAGTATGGCCTGGTTGACTGGTAAATCTAAAGGACAGACAAGAAATGCCGCACTGCAACGTATTGCGGCAGGAGAAGCCATGGTGATTGTCGGTACCCATGCGCTGTTTCAGAATGAGGTAGTATTTTCAGCACTGGGCCTGGTCGTGATTGATGAACAGCACAAATTCGGTGTGCATCAGCGTCTGGCCTTGCGCGAGAAGGGACAGCAGCAGGGCTGCTTCCCG
Source organism: Gammaproteobacteria bacterium (assembly GCA_003230085.1). Classification (GTDB taxonomy): domain Bacteria; phylum Pseudomonadota; class Gammaproteobacteria; order SZUA-140; family SZUA-140; genus SZUA-140. Next base: position 8,078 of record QIGV01000152.1, on the reverse strand, counting down.
CATCAGCTAATCATGACGGCGACACCGATACCCCGTACCTTGATGATGGCGGCCTATGCAGACCTGGACAGTTCTGTCATTGATGAGCTGCCGCCTGGCAGGAGACCTGTCGAAACTGCAGTGGTTTCCGATGGCCGCCGTGCCGACGTACTCCAGCGTGTACGCCATGTCTGCCAACAAGGGAGGCAGGCCTACTGGGTATGCACCCTGATCGATGAATCGGATGTTCTGCAATGCCAGGCTGCCAGTGAAACTGCTGAGCAGCTCAAAGAGGCATTACCTGAATTGCTAGTAGGGCTTGTACATGGCCGTCTTAAAACAGAAGAAAAAGAACGGGTTATGGCTGCCTTCAAAGCGGGCGACATTGATTTGCTGGTGGCCACTACCGTGATAGAAGTCGGTGTTGATGTCCCCAATGCGAGCCTGATGATTATTGAGAATGCTGAACGTTTGGGTCTGGCCCAGTTACATCAATTGCGTGGACGGGTGGGGCGCGGCAGCGAAAAAAGCGCCTGTGTTTTGATGTATCATAGCCCACTATCCAATCGCAGCAAGGCGCGACTGGCTGCCCTGCGCGAGACAACGGATGGGTTTGAGATTGCGCGCCGGGATCTGGAACTGCGTGGTCCCGGCGAAGTCCTGGGTACTCGTCAGGCCGGGGCAATGCAGTTCAGGGTGGCCGATTTGCTACGTGACCAGTCTTTGTTACCCCAGGTAGCGGAGACTGCAAATTTGTTGCTGGATAAATATCCGAAATGGGCAAAGCCGATTATCCGGCGCTGGTTGGGGGAGCGTACCCACTATACTGTCGTGTGATACCTGTATCCGTGGTGATAAGTTTGCCCTTCCTGGCATCTGTGTCCCCCTGTGCAGGGTATGGACCCTGGAAGGTATACTTGTCTTCTAATGAATAAATTAATGAGTGAAATCAAGCGTGAGCCAGTCTGGGTTGCGGCGTCAAGCCGGGTGCGTAGCCGACTACCCTCGGCGCTAAGACCATGGTTGTTTGACACATCTTCCCTGACCAAACGTCTGCAGCGATGCTGCCGTGAAAATTTTCACGTTCGCCTGTTACAGCAGGGCTGGCAGCGCCCTATGGTTAATGAGCGCCGGGTAGTTGGGATCCATGACAGCGAGTATGCCCTGGTACGCCATGTCCACCTTATGTGTGGTAAACGGCTGTGGGTTTTTGCGCGCACGGTAATACCTCTGCGGACCCTGAAAGGCGCGCAAAGGCAATTGGCTCACCTAGGTGAAAAACCTTTGGGTGCATTGTTGTTTGCAGACAAAACTGTACGACGGGGCCCAGTTGAAATCGCGCGGATTACCCCGGATCATGCACTGTTCTGGACTGCAATCGGTGAGAGTGGTGTAAGCGGGCGGCAGCAAACTGAGATCTGGGGTAGACGGTCACTGTTTTATTTTGGCACTAAACCATTACTAGTGAGTGAAATTTTCCTGCCTGCGCATCTCAAGCAGGCATAATGTTGCGATGAAGAATATACAGGCGGGTCAAAGCGATTCCCTGCGCATCGGGTCCTATCTGCGCCTGATGCGGTTTGACCGGCCGATCGGCATACTATTGCTGCTTTGGCCCACTCTATGGGCGCTATGGATTGCCGGTAATGGTCATCCTGATTGGATTGTGGCCAGTGTATTTGTAGCTGGTGTCGTGCTGATGCGCGCGGCAGGGTGCGTGATCAATGACTATGCCGACCGCAATATTGATTCACATGTTGCCCGCACCCGTAACCGTCCACTGGCCAGCGGCGAGATATCGCCCCGCAATGCTTTGACGCTGTTTGTGACCCTATGTCTGCTCGCATTCGGACTGGTGCTGACGCTCAATCGATTGACAATCCTGATGTCATTTGTCGGCGTGTTTCTGGCCGTTAGCTATCCTTTTATCAAACGCTACTCCTATTTCCCGCAGGTTTACCTCGGAGCCGCTTTCGGTTGGGCGGTGCCCATGGTTTTTGCCGCCCAGCTTGAAGAAGTGCCCAATATTGCCTGGTTGCTGTTTATCATCACAGTATTGTGGGCGACCGTTTATGACACCATGTATGCTATGGTTGATCGCGAAGATGATATAAAAATAGGCGTTAAATCGACTGCAGTGCTTTTTGCCAATGCAGACCGGGTCATCATTGCCATATTGCAGATAACCCTGTTCGTCCTCCTGTTAATTGTTGGTCAGGTCCTTGCGCTGGGTGTGTTTTACTATCTGGGACTTTTGGCGGCCGGAGGGCTGGCTATCTATCAGCAGACTCTGATAAGAGACCGTAACGCCTCGCGTTGTTTCAAGGCGTTTTTGAATAATAACTGGTTTGGCGGCGCTGTATTTGCCGGAATATTTTCCCATTACCTGGTCAACGGCTGACCAGGGCCTGTTAAAACTAATATTAATATTATCTATCCGGAGTGACTATTGCTAAATGCCACGCTTGCTGTCGTAGGTGGATTTATACTGCTAGTTTGGGGTGCTGAACGTTTTGTGAGCGGTGCCTCTGCGACTGCCCGACATTTTGGAGTGTCGCCGCTGATAATTGGCCTGACGATCGTTGCGCTGGGAACATCCGCGCCCGAAATCCTCGTCTCGGCTGTTGCTTCCTGGCAGGGCAATACCGGCTTGGCCTTTGGCAATGCGATTGGTTCTAATATTACCAATATATCTCTGGTGCTGGGACTGACTGCTCTGGTGATTCCACTTAAGGTGCATTCTAAAATCCTCAAGCGGGAATTACCGATTCTGTTGCTGATCATGTTTCTGGTTTTGGCATTGATACTGGATGGTGAGATGAATCGTGGTGATGGTCTGCTGTTGGTCTTCGGGCTCGCTATCATGATTTACTGGTTAGTGCAGCTTGGCTTGAAGAGTCGGCAGGAAGATCCCATGAATGAGGAGTATACGCAGGAAATTTCCAGTGATATGCCCAGGCGCCGGGCATTGTTGTGGCTGCTGGTCGGTATGCTGGTGTTGTTTGCCGGTTCTAAAATTTTGGTCTGGGGCGCAGTTTCTATTGCAGAATTTATCGGTATCAGTGACCTGGTCATTGGGTTGACCATCATTGCGATTGGTACCAGCCTGCCAGAACTGGCCGCATCAATTATCAGTGCCCGTAAGGGTGAATATGACATTGCAATCGGCAATATCATTGGCTCCAATATGTTTAATCTCCTGGCGGTGATGTCCATGCCTGGACTTATTGCTCCAGGCTCAATGAGCCCTGATATCCTGACACGCGATTATCCCTGGATGGTGGCGTTGACCATTGCCTTATTTTTTATGGCGTATGGCTTTCGTGGTCCGGGTAAGATCAATCGTATAGAGGGCGGCGTGCTGCTGACGGCATACGGGTATTATCTGTACACACTATACCTTTCTGCCCAGAATACAGTGCTTTAGAATGGGGCTGGGTGCTGTAATAGCCAATTTAACCAATAAGCCACATTGGTAGTGTTTGCTACCAAAAATCATTTACAATCTTTAGTCTAATAGACGTAGAAGAGCGATCAACACAGACGCGGAGGCAGTTTGGCTACGGAAAAACCAACAATGAAAATCCTGGATGATGGCGAAGCGCAAAAATTGCAGCAGTTGGGTATGGCTGTAATTCAGACGGAAGGAGAGGCTATTCAGGCCTTATCCTCGCGCATCGGCGCTGATTTCGTGATGGCGTGCCGCTATCTGCTGGCTTGCGAGGGCCGGATCGTTGTGCTGGGGATGGGGAAATCGGGACATATCGGCAGCAAAATTGCGGCAACACTGGCGAGTACGGGCAGCCCGGCATTTTTTGTTCATCCGGGAGAAGCGAGCCATGGTGATCTGGGCATGATTACCAACAAGGACGTTGTATTGGCAATATCAAACTCGGGTGAGACGGATGAAATCCTGACCATAATGCCTATTCTCAAGCGCTTGCATGTCCCCCTGATATCGATGACAGGTAATCCGGCATCGACTTTGGCACGGTCCGCCAATATCAACCTCGATGTCAGTGTTGACCAGGAGGCCTGTCCTTTAGGGTTGGCACCTACCTCGAGCACGACTGTGACGCTGGTGATGGGGGATGCCCTGGCGGTATCGCTACTGGAAGTGCGTGGGTTTACAGCAGAAGATTTTGCGCGCTCACACCCCGGCGGACGTCTGGGTCGCCGGCTGTTGCTGTTGATCAAAGACATCATGCACAGCGGAGATGCTATTCCAATGGTATCGAAAAAGGCCCCCCTGGGTGACGCATTGGTTGAGATGACCAAAAAGGGATTGGGGATGACCGCAGTGGTTGATGATGCGGGGCGGCTGACTGGGGTATTTACGGATGGTGATTTAAGGCGCGCCCTGGATCGCAATATTGACCTCCGGCAAGCCATGGTGTCTGATGTCATGACCCGGAATTGTAAGACAGTCACGTCAGCCATGCTGGCTGCTGAAGCACTACAGTTTATGGAGGAAAACAAGATTAATGGCCTGCTTGTGCTTGATAATAATCAGGCCGTAGTGGGTGCTTTTAATATGCATGATATGCTGCGTGCAGGTGTGGTTTAACCCGCAGGCGTTTGTTGAGCGGTGCCATCAGGATAATAGTTTGATATGCAGGATATACTGAAAAAAGCTGCAAAAATACGGCTGCTGATTTTTGATGTCGACGGTGTGTTGACTGATGGCAGCCTGTTTATCGATACAGAGGGGCGCGAGCATAAGGTATTTCATTCGCGGGACGGACATGGCATGAAAATGTTGCAGTCTACGGGTGTGACCATCGCAATTATCAGTGGCCGATCATCTGAGGCAGTGATTTATCGCATGAAGAGTCTGGGTATCGAACATGTCTATTTGGGGCGCCAGGAAAAAATTCCTGCTTTTGAAGATATACTGGCCCGGTTGTCATTGAATCCTGGCCAGGTTGCCTATGTCGGCGACGATGTCGTCGACCTGCCGATCATGAGGCGTGTAGGATTGGCAGTAGCAGTACAGGATGCGCATGACTTAGTCAAAAAACACGCGCACTGGCAAACAACACAACCCGGCGGCCGGGGTGCGGCGAGGGATATCTGTGAGTTAATTATGGAGGCGCAGGGCACACTTGACGAACAAATGCAGAAATACATTACAGACTAATGGATGGTGGCCTGGGCAAGGTTGGCGTAGGCGAGATCTGATGCACGCTAAGACACACCTCTTGTTTCTGCTTACTGTATTATTGTTTCCATCTATAGTCATGGCCCTGTCGAAGGATAGCGAGGCGCTGATATTTATTGAAGCAGACAGCGTCGAAATTGATGATGCGAAAGGCGTCAGTACCTATGTTGGTAACGTTCAATTTACCCAGGGCACGACACAACTCATCGCAGATCAGGCACGAATATACAGTGAGCAGAGAGCAATAAAGAGACTTGTGGCAATCGGTAAGCCGGCACGTTACCGGACCCGTCCGGATGGCATGGAGCAAGATATGGTTGCTGAGGCGCTAACCATAAAATATTTTGCTGATACGGACACCTATGAGTTTCATGAAGAGGCCCATGTATGGCAGGAGGGAAATGAGTTCTTTGGGGCTTTTATTTCCTATGATGCTACAAAGGATATCGTGCATGCCCGGAAGGACAAGGATGGTCGAGGGCGCGTCCATGTGATTCTTCAGCCGAAAAAACAAGATACGGAGGCAGAGAAGCCCGATTCAGAAGGGCAATCGCAGGCCGGACAATAATAGAATATGGATACCCTTGCGGTTAAAGAAATAGCGAAACGCTATCAGTCACGTGATGTGGTGAGCAATGTTTCCCTAACGGTAAAAAGTGGCGAGATTATTGGTCTGCTGGGGCCTAATGGTGCTGGCAAGACTACCTGTTTTTACATGATAGTAGGCTTGGCTACCTGTGATAGGGGGAGTATTACCCTCAATGGGCAGGATATAACATCGTTTCCCATGCATTCACGTGCACGAATGGGCATCGGTTATCTTCCCCAGGAAGCTTCTATATTTCGGAGACTGACCGTAGCAGACAATATACTAGCCATTCTACAGACCAGAACCGAGCTGGATGGCGCGCAACAGCAGACACTATTGGAAGAGCTTCTGGAAGAACTTCATATTTCTCATATTAGAAACAGCCTTGGTATGAGCCTGTCGGGAGGGGAACGTCGGCGTGTTGAGATAGCCCGGACATTGGCTGCTGACCCCTTATTTATTTTGCTTGATGAGCCTTTTGCCGGTGTTGACCCGATATCTGTAATTGATATTCAGAATATTATCAATCACCTGCAGGAAAGAAATATTGGTGTCCTGATCACAGACCACAATGTAAGAGAGACTCTTGGCATCTGTGAACGTGCCTATATCGTGAGTGAGGGTAAGGTTCTGGCGGAGGGTGTACCGGAGGAAATTTTACAGCATGATGAAGTTAAGGAAGTTTATCTGGGGCATCATTTTCGCCTGTAATTCCTGGGCATACAGTGTTATTTAATGCTGTGAGCCTGAGATAAGTGATATTCGCGATCCTTGCGAGGTGGCGCTGCAAACAACGGGAAATTTGCTGTGATTTAGGCTAGAATTGAGTAAGATTTAATGAGGTAGACAATGGATAACATTGGTATATGAAACAATCGTTACAGTTACGTATTGGTCAGCAGTTAACAATGACTCCCCAGTTGCAGCAGGCAATCAAGTTGTTGCAGCTCTCTACGCTCGAATTACGTACTGAAATCCAGCAGGCCCTGGAAGCGAACCCCATGCTGGAGCTTACCGATGAAGCCGAGAATGAAGCGGAAGAGGCTAAAGAGGACAACCCTGCAGATGATCCCATAGAAGTATCGCAGGAGGCAGGGGAAGCGCTGAGTGATAGCGAGGGATTGAGTGAGCAAAATGACGCCGAGCGCGACGATGGTGACAGCAAGGGAATAGAAGAGCAGGCAGACACGTTTGATATGGATTCGGTTCCCGACGAATTGCCTGTGGACAGTGCGTGGGAGGATGTATTTGATAATTCAATATCCAGCGCAGCACCGGAAAAGTCTGAAGACCGACGAGAGATCGATAATCCGGATAGTTCCACCGAGACTTTGCGCGAACATCTGCTATGGCAAATGAGACTGACCGTATTTACAGATCAGGACAGGGTTATTGCAATGGCTATTATCGATGCCATCAATGAGCGCGGTTATTTGAGTAGTCCCCTGGAAGAAATTTATGATGGATTGCAGGAAGAGCTTGATATAGATCTTGACGAAGTTGAGGCAGTTTTACATCAGGTCCAGAATTTTGATCCAATCGGTGTAGGCGCGCGCGACCTCCAGGAATGCATGCTTATACAATTAGCACATTTTGATAATAAAATACCGCAACTGGAGCAAGCCAGGATATTGATCAGGGATCATCTTGATCTGCTTGCTGCCCGCGATTTCACTCAGCTAATGAGACGAATGAAGTGTTCCCAGGGCGAACTCAAACAGATTGTGGATTTGATTCAATCATTGAATCCACGACCCGGGGATCTTATTGCGGACAAGAAAACCGAATACATTGTTCCGGATGTTAGTGTAAAAAAAGATAAAGGCGCATGGAAGGTAGAGCTGAATTCTGAGGTAATTCCCCGGGTGCGTGTCAATTCCGGTTATGCAGGGCTTGTCAAGCGCGCGGATAATAGTACTGATAATGTCTATTTACGCAATCACCTCCAGGAGGCGCGGTGGTTCATCAAGAGTCTGCAGAGCCGCAATGAAACCCTGTTGAAAGTTGCCACATGTATTGTTGAAAGGCAACGTGAATTTTTGGAGCATGGTGAGGAATCAATGAAGCCGCTGGTGCTCCATGATGTCGCCGAGGCTGTTAGTATGCATGAATCGACGATATCCCGCGTAACTACTGAAAAGTATATGCATACACCAAGAGGTGTATTTGAGCTTAAATATTTCTTTTCCAGTCATGTCAGTACAGCTGCTGGCGGAGAGTGCTCGGCCACAGCAATCAGAGCCCTGATCAAGAAAATGGTGGCTGTAGAGGATCCGAGTAAACCGCTTAGTGATAGTAAGATAGCCCATGAGTTGGAGCAGCAGGGGATAAATGTTGCGCGTAGGACCA
>QIGV01000001.1 GCA_003230085.1 Gammaproteobacteria bacterium | reverse complement strand
ATAGGCCACCGCACGACATCTCCAACGGCGTAAACACCGGGGAGATTGGTACGGCATTGCTCATCCACATGAATATAGCCCCATTCATTCAGAGTGAGTCCGGTTCCTGCCACTGATATATTATTGGTATTCGGCAATCGTCCCACTGCCACGATGAGCTTGTCCACCTTGACCTGCTGAGTGCCGTCAGCATCTTCATACTGAATTTCTACCATACCCTTTTTGAGTTGGCTGGAAAGTACTCGCGCACCCAGGCGTATATCCAGCTTTTGACGCCTGAATTCACGCAGCGCATCCCTGGCAATCTGTTCATCCGCCATTACCAGAAAATCCTGCTGAGCTTCCAGCAAAACAACCTGGGATCCCAGGCGCCTCCAGACACTACCCAGCTCCAGACCAATGATACCCGCACCAATCACACCCAGGCGTTTGGGTACCTCGGAAAAGCGTAATGCGCCGGTGGAATCAACGATGATATCGTCTGACAAAGGCGCTGCCGATATCTCTGTGGGGATAGAACCAGGCGCCAGTATAATATTGCTGGCCTCGATAGTGTGTCCCTGCTCCTTGCCGGCATCGATTGTTACCTGGTGGCTGGACGTCAACGTACCATGGCCTAGATACGAAGTGATGTTATTGGCACGAAATAACTGTGCAATCCCCTGCGTAAGTTCCGCGACGACCTTGTCTTTTCTCGCCATCATAGTGTCAAGATCAAGATTGACATCAGTGATCATTACGCCATGTGCGCCGAAGTCGTGGAAACTTTGCTCGTAGATTTCGGAGGATTCCAGCAGCGCCTTGGATGGGATACAGCCGGCATTGAGACAGGTACCACCTAAGGACGCCTGATGATTACTGTCCACCCACTTGTCAACACAGGCCGTCTTCAAGCCCAGCTGGGCACATCGTATTGCCGCTACATAGCCTGCGGGACCGGCGCCAACTACAATTACATCAAATCGTTCAGACATGCATGACTTCCTAATTTGTTTGCCACGATCTAATCATAGCACTAACTTAAGCCCCCTCTCCTTGCAGGAGAGGGTTGGGGTGAGGTGATTTATCAAGCTAAGGCATTGCTTTATTTAGGTCCCCTCACCCTAGCCCTCTCCCTAAGGGAGAGGGGACTTATTGGTAAATATTTTTAAGTTAGTAGCATTCACCTATACCCCTATCAGCATGCGTGCCGGGTCTTCCAGCATTTCTTTAATTGTCACCAAAAACTGTACCGCCTCACGTCCATCAACAATTCGGTGATCATAAGACAGTGCAAGATACATCATGGGACGTATAACGATTTCACCATCTCTAACGACGGCCTTTTGCTCAATTTTATGCATCCCCAGAATCGCGCTTTGCGGCGGATTGAGTATCGGCGTGGATAACAGAGACCCGAAGACACCACCATTGGTAATGGTGTAGGTACCACCTGTCATCTCTTCCAGACTAATTTTTCCCTGCTTTGCTTTGTCGGAAAATTCGATAATCTTTTGTTCGATATCGGGCACGGACATTCGATCGGCATCACGTAATATCGGCACGACCAGGCCACGAGGCGCACCAATTGCGACACCAATATCATAAAATCCATGATAGACAATATCTTCACCATCAATGGAGGCATTCACCATCGGGAACCGTTGCAGCGCCTCAATACTGGCCTTGACAAAAAATGACATGAAACCCAATCGGACGCCATAGGTCTTTTCAAATTTGTCCCGATATCGCTGACGCAAATTCATGACCGCCTGCATATCAACGTCGTTAAACGTGGTCAGGATAGCCGCAGTACGCTGCGCCTCCACCAACCGTTCCGCAATCCGGGCGCGCAAACGGGTCATAGGGACACGTCGCTCTTCACGACCGCCAGCAATGAAGTCGGTGTCTGTCACGCTGGGTCTGGTTTTGGGTAACTGCGCTTCTGTAGTGTTTTCTGTTTGATCCTGACTGGATGCTTCTGATTTTTCAGGTTCTTCCTTGATCACCCCCTGATAGCGTAGTACGTCTTCTTTCAGAACACGTCCGCCCTTGCCTGTCCCCACAATTTTCTCAGCATCCAGCCTTTGTTCATTGATCAGCTTCTGTGCAGACGGTGTGATAATCGGATCGTCCGTGTTTGCAATATTTTGCTCTTCTAGCGGCGCTGATTTCGAGTGGTCATTTTCAGATAGTGGTGTGATTGTTGCGATTTCCTGCCCTGACACCACGACTGTGTTCTCTTTTTCCAGAATTTCCTGCAGTACACCATCTATTGGTGCGGGCACTTCAAACATCACCTTGTCGGTCTCGATATCCACCAAGGGCTCATCCCTGCTAACCTTATCACCCGGTTGCTTATGCCAGGTTACGATAGTCCCGTCTGTTATTGACTCTGGAAATTCAGGCACCTTGATTTTTATAGACATGATTTAACCTTTATTATTTTTAACGGACCACATTCATCTTGCTTGCTGCCAGTAGCGGTGATCCAATAGCATCTTCCACAAAAGCACATAATTGCTTGATATGCAGCAACGGGTAACCCACAGCTGGAGACGCCGATGAAGGACGCCCGGCATAACGTATATCAAATTTTTTATCTAATACTTCACGAATATTATGCTGTGTTGAGTACCAGGCGCCCTGATTCATCGGCTCTTCCTGACACCAGACAAATTCACTGGCATATTGATAACGCTGCAATTCATCCCGTAGCGCCTCCTTTGGAAAAGGGTAAAGCTGCTCGATTCGAATGATGACGACATCCTCACGCTGATCACTACGTCTTTTTTCCAGCAAATCGTAGTAAACCTTACCACTGCACATGACAATACGGGTTACCTTCTCCACCGGTATTTCATCAATTTCGGGGATTATCGTCATGAATTCATTCTCTTTGAATGCATCCAGTGGGCTCACTGCAAGCTTATGCCTCAATAAACTCTTGGGTGTCATAACGATAAGAGGCTTACGGCATCGCATCAGCATTTGCCGACGCAGCAAGTGAAATATCTGTGCTGCCGTTGTTGGCGAACAAACCTGCATATTGTGCTCAGCACACAGTTGCAGATAGCGCTCCAGTCTTGCAGAAGAATGTTCAGGGCCCTGCCCTTCGTAGCCATGCGGCAGCAACATGACCAGACCACACAGCCGATCCCATTTCTGTTCGCCTGCGCTGATAAACTGATCAATCACAACCTGGGCATTGTTAGCAAAATCTCCAAACTGTGCCTCCCAGATCACCATGGTATTCGGGTCCGTCGTGGCATAACCGTATTCAAAGGCCAATACTGCCTCTTCAGATAGCAGGGAATTGGTTACCAGAAAATTGGCCTGGTGCTCCCCTATATGACGGAGCGGAACATAAGAATCTCCATTTTTCTGACAGTAAGCCACCGCATGACGATGAAAAAATGTACCCCGCCCACTGTCTTGTCCAGACAGACGTATCGCCACGCCTTCATTAACCAACGTGGCGTAAGCCATGGTTTCGGCATAACCCCAGTCAACAGGCAGGGCGCCGGCAGCCATTTTGCTGCGATTTGAATATATCCTGGCGACACTGGGATGCAGTTCGAACCCCTGGGGTACACGAGTAACTCTGGCAGTGAGGTCGCGAATAATATCCAGATCTACACCCGTCCTCGCCTGAATGACACATTCAGTACTGATATAGGGTGACCAGGTTTCATGACCGAAATTGGGTGCCTCATCATCCGCCAGCACATTTGGGACGACGCATTGTCCCGCATCCAAAGTATCACGATAAGCCTCTATCAATGATTTCTCGGTTTCCACCTTGATGACGCCCTGCGCGATCAACTGCTGTGCGTACAACGCTCTTGCAGTTGGAAGGCTTTTAATCTTTTTCATCATCATCGGCTGCGTCACAGATGGCTCGTCTACCTCACTGTGACCATGACGCCGGTAGCATATCAGGTCAATGACCACATCTTTGCGGAATTTCATCCGGTAATCCAGTGCCAGCTGAGTGGTAAAAAATACCGCTTCAGGATCATCACTGTTGACATGAAGTATCGGCGCATTCACCATTTTGGCTACATCAGAACAATACAGAGTGGAGCGAGCATCCTTCTGGTTGCTAGTCGTAAAACCAATCTGATTATTGACAATAATATGTATGGTGCCCTTGGTCGAATAACCCCTGGATTGAGACATGTTGAAGGTTTCCATCACTACGCCCTGACCGGAAAATGCAGCATCGCCATGAATTAGAACCGAAACCACCTGAGACCCATCTTTATCCTTTCGACGCTCCTGACGTGCACGCACTGATCCTTCTACAACCGGACCGACAATTTCCAGGTGAGAAGGGTTAAATGCCAGGGAAATATGAACAACATCGCCACGGGTATCAATATTCGAAGAGAAACCGAGATGATATTTTACATCGCCAGAACGCTCTGTGCTTTTTACGACTTTCCCCTCAAACTCTTCAAATAAATCGCTGGGAGATTTACCCATGATATTGACGAGCACATTGAGCCGCCCGCGGTGAGCCATCCCAATCGCAAATTCCTTCACACCCTGAGCACCGCCACGTTGTATCAGTTCATCCAACAAAAGAATCAGGCTTTCTGCACCTTCGAGAGAAAAACGTTTCTGTCCAACATATTTGTTATGCAGATAGCGCTCCAGTCCTTCTGATGCTGTCAGACTCCCCAGCAACCGCTGCTTGACCTCAACATCAACTTCGAGCTGATAATAATTTTCCACACGCTGCTGAATCCATTGACGTTCAGTGGCATCCGGGATATGTAAATATTCAGCGCCGATATGCCCACAATAGGTCAATCGCAGAATCTCGATAATTTCCCGTAAGGTCCTTTCACTTTGCTGCGCCTGAAGATCAAAACTAAATATAGTGTCGAGATCGGCTTCACTCAGCCCATAATAGACGGGATCAAATATGGGAAGATCCGGGATCGAGCGCATCTCCAGAGGATCAAACCGCGCAATAAGGTGGCCTTCGGAGCGGTAGGCATCGACTAGCTGGCTGACTTTTGCCTGTTTAATAGCGTGTGTAACATCATCCGATGGCGGACTGCTGGAAATCGTTGTGGTTTGTAATGGTGATATCGGACTCGTGCGGATATCAGACCGGCTGCCTCCTGCCCCACGCTGGAATGACGCCCGTACCGCATCGTGTGAACGATCTGGCAGCAACCCCCCGGAGGTTGTCAGCTCGTCAAAATAGGTCTTCCATTCCGGCTCAACTGATCCCGGATCACTCAGATACTGCTCATAGAGTCCCTCCAGATAAGCCGCATTGGACCCTGCCAAATGTGACGTCATTCGCAAGCGGTTTAGAAAACTATCTGAAGTCAAATCATCCATTCTCACATATTGTCTAATCCAGTAAACCGGACATTTTTTCAGCTACCTTTGAAACGCACAATTTACCACCAGGCTGGGATGAACTGGCTGTTATCTATAAAATAAGGCAAATTCAATGCCATCCTTCTATCTATAAAATCAGGCAAGTCTGGAGTGAGCAACCCCCGCTGTTAATCACCATTGATTATTACACAAGCTACAATATCAGGTGCGCCTAATTAATGCCCACCGGACAATACGATAGCAACATCATACGTGGTAAATATTGATGAGAAATACGAAGAAGAGTGCCCTTACTTAATTGTGGCAAACGAACTAACCGGATGCTGTTCCGGCAAGATTGTTTTCAACAGCAGGCCGTACTATTTCAGAACTAACTGTTCCATGAATATGCCATGCTATCACCTTCATTTCGCAAGGATTCCGGTGCCGCCTGGGCCGGCACTGCCATCTTCCCGGAGTGTTGTGATTCTGGATATTTCCTTCAACGCACGTGAATGACTGGGCAATTTTTCGAGTATCAAGTTGCAGCAGCGCTCCGCCTCATCAAGCGCATTATTCTTAATATGGATACTGGAAAGCCCTAAGTGTGCATAGGGGTCAAATCCCAGAGCGAGGCTTTTTTCATAATAGGCCTTTGACTCATCCAGGTTATCAAGAGAAAAACAGGCATCGCCAACCCGGGTATAGAGATTCTGATTCTCTGGCTCAAACTCCAGAACTTTACACCACAACTGAATCGCCGCATGAAAATTCCCCAGACCACGCTCGCAATTTCCCAGACCATACAGTGCAAAGACATTGTCAGAATCCACTTCAATAGTTTTTTTAAAGTAGACTGACGCCGTGTCAAATTGCTTGCGTCGTTGAAAAATATTACCCAACATGGTTAACACGGCAACATTACTTTCATCGAAAACCTGGTATTTCTCAAAACATGATAGCGCAGCATCATCTTCGCCAAGCTTATAATTGAGAGTACCCATCCCTAGATAGGCATATTTATCGTTGCCACCTATTTCAATAGCCTTGTTATAGAATGACATTGCCTCCTGAAATTTATCCATTTTTTTATAGGTATCGGCCATACGCACCATGACATGGGTATCATAGCGATTACATTGTAGATAGCGTTCCCAATAAATAAGAGATTCCCCCGGCTGCTTCATCCCTCTGTATGCATTGCCGAGACCACGCAATGCGAAGACATTGACCGGGTCGATAGTCAGAACCAAATCATAATACTGGATCGCTTTTTGGAAATTCTTCAATTTGCGATAGAGATCACCCAGACCAACAAGAATGTACGCATTTTCTGCATTTAATGCATACGCTTCCTGAAAGACCTTTTCGGCTTCAATGTAGCGACGTTTGCCCATCAAGTAGTAGGCGCGTTTGGAAAGCTTGACAACTGATTTATTCAGATCTGGCATATTTTCAATCCCTATATTATGCTCAGCCCCATAAAGACGACCTTAGTTATTATTGCTTTAATTTTGTCTGGCAACTTTATTTTAAGTTTTAATTTTGCAGAAAAACCGCACTATCCATCCCTGGTGTTCAACAAGCAGTTAGCTACAAGCTCTGCTATATCCTATCAATAATCTACCAATTTGCAAAAATCATTGCTCGTTGCTCTGCAAAGTTGTTCGGATCAGACTCATAATGATTTTCAAGCGGGCCTCTCCAGCACACTGAACTTGGCACAGCAAACCATGTCGAATATATCAGTGCTCAATGAATGATGAAGAGGAACGCATGCAGCGTCATGATAACGTCGCTTACCTGACGTATCCTGGAGTAGACCCCTGACATTGAGGTCTTTGTGCGTCAACTCACTGTCATTCATGATAATAATCTGAGCCATCCTGATTTTTAGGAGCGCGCCAAAAACCATATGCCGTATGGCATGGTCATTGCAGCCTCTAACATAGGTAAAACACCTGGAATTTTATCCCATTCAGGATAAATTTAATCGGGCGTGGGACACAACGTCACGGGTGCTCACAATGTGAAGCCAGTGTTTAATTGACGAGGACGTTATCATGACTATATTTGATCATTATCAGTCCCGCTTCGATGAAGCCAAGGAAGAAGAGTACACCATTAAAGAATTTCTTGATCTCTGCAAAAATGACCCTTCTATTTATTCTTCTGCAGCCGAAAGGATGTTGCTTGCCATCGGGGAACCAGACCTGGTCGATACCCACAAGGATCCGCAACTCAGCCGGATATTCTCAAACAAGGTTATTAAAATCTATCCTGCCTTTAAGGATTTTTATGGCATGGAGGAAACCATTGAAAAAATCGTTTCCTATTTCCGTCATGCTGCCCAGGGACTTGAGGAAAAGAAGCAGATCCTGTATCTACTTGGCCCAGTCGGTGGCGGGAAATCCTCCCTGGCGGAAAAACTTAAATCACTAATGGAAAGATGTCCTGTCTATGCAATCAAGGATTCACCAATCAATGAGTCGCCCTTAGGGTTATTCTCACCCGATGAGGATGCCGATATTCTGGAAGAGGACTACAATATACCGCACCGCTATCTTACCGGCATTATGTCACCCTGGGCGGTCAAACGTTTGCACGAATTCAATGGTGACATCTCAAAATTCAAGGTGGTCAAATTACAACCTTCAGTGTTGAAACAGATTGCAATCGCCAAGACAGAGCCTGGCGATGAAAATAATCAGGACATCTCTTCGCTGGTTGGAAAAGTTGATATTCGAAAGCTCGAACAATTCTCTCAGGACGATACTGATGCCTACTCCTACTCTGGTGGACTATGCCTTTCCAATCAGGGCCTGCTTGAATTTGTTGAAATGTTCAAGGCGCCCATAAAAGTCCTGCATCCTTTACTGACTGCAACACAGGAAAGTAATTACATGGGCACCGAAGGGCTTTCTGCAATCCCCTATGATGGCATTATCCTGGCGCATTCTAATGAATCAGAATGGCAGAGCTTCAAAAATAACCGCAATAATGAGGCCTTCCTGGACCGCATTTATATCGTCAAGGTACCTTATTGCCTGCGCGCCTCTGAAGAAGTCGAAATTTACGACAAATTACTCAAGAACAGCTCTCTTGCAGAGTCACCTTGCGCACCAGACACCCTGGACATGATGTCTCAATTTGCCGTCCTGTCACGCCTCAAGGAACCTGATAATTCCAACATCTACTCCAAGATGCGTGTCTACAATGGTGAAAACCTGAAGGATGTAGACCCCAAAGCCAAGTCATTTCAGGAATACCGCGATTTTGCCGGCGTTGATGAGGGCATGGATGGTCTGTCAACCCGATTCGCATTCAAAATCCTCTCCAAAGTCTTTAATTTTGACCATAGTGAAGTAGCCGCTAACCCGGTACATTTGTTATATGTCCTGGAGCAACAAATTGAACAGGAACAATTCCCACCCGAGGTTGAAGAAAGATATCTGTCTTATATCAAGGGTTATCTGGTCCCTCAGTATATAGAGTTTATCGGCAAAGAGATCCAGACAGCCTACCTGGAATCTTATTCAGAATATGG
>QIGV01000151.1 GCA_003230085.1 Gammaproteobacteria bacterium | reverse complement strand
AGGCGGGCGACAATGTTGGCGTATTACTGCGCGGGACGAAGCGTGAAGATGTTGAGCGCGGCCAAGTGTTGTGTAAGCCGGGTTCGATCACGCCGCATACCAAGTTTGAGGCGGAAGTCTATATATTGGGCAAAGATGAAGGTGGTCGCCACACGCCGTTTTTCAATGGTTACCGCCCGCAGTTTTATTTTCGCACGACGGATGTAACGGGTGCCTGTGATCTGCCTGAGGGGACGGAGATGGTGATGCCGGGTGACAATGTACAGATGACGGTCAGTCTGATTGCGCCGATTGCGATGGAAGAAGGAAGAAGGCCTGCGTTTTGCGATTCGCGAAGGTGGCCGTACGGTAGGCGCCGGCGTAGTCGCGAAAGTTATAGAATAGAATAAAAGCAGAGCAAAGAGTAAAGAGGAAAGATACAAGAGGGTAAATATCAGATTGGTGGAAAGTGGGAGTTTTTTACTTTCCTCTTTTTTTACTTTCCTCTTGTATCTTTTCTCTTTTATCTGATTTTCTAGGCCAGTAGCTCAATTGGCAGAGCGGCGGTCTCCAAAACCGCAGGTTGGGGGTTCGATTCCCTCCTGGCCTGCCAGTCATGGCCAGTGACCTGATGGGAACGTAGAAGAGTATAGATGGCGGATAAAATTAAATATATTTTGGCAGTGCTGGTAATTGGCGGCGCCATCGGTGGATTTTACTATTATGGTGATCAATCCCTGCTTTTTCGGGTGATTGGGATGCTGGTAGCGATAGGAATATCCACCGCCATCATGACCCAGACCATCGTTGGGCGACAGGCATGGGCATTTCTCGGGGACGCAAACATCGAGGTGCGTAAGGTGGTCTGGCCTTCTCGTAAGGAGACGACGCAAACGACACTGCTCGTTATTGCGATGGTAATCGTGGTGGCGCTCTTATTATGGGTGTTTGATATGTTTCTGGGATGGGCGGTGCAGTTGCTTACAGGCCAGGGGGGCTAGCATTACATGGCAATACGTTGGTACGTGGTACATGTTTATTCCGGCTTTGAACAGCAGGCCATACGCTCACTTAAGGAGCGCATCGCACACTGCGGTCTGGAAGATAAATTTGAAGAAATTCTGGTCCCTACTGAAGAGGTGGTGGAAATGCGTGGCGGGCAGAAACGAAAAAGTGACCGCAAGTTTTTCCCGGGCTACGTATTGATCAAGATGGTAATGGATGATGAGACCTGGCACTTGGTAAAAGAAGTGCCTAAGGTGATGGGATTCATCGGTGGGACGAGCGATCGGCCGGCGCCTATATCGGAGAAAGAGGCTGACCGGATCATGAATCGCATAGAGGAAGGTGTTAACAAACCGCGTCCCAAGGTCCTGTTTGAGCCCGGCGAGGTGGTGCGAGTGATTGATGGTCCGTTTGCGGATTTCAATGGCGTTGTGGAAGAGGTCAATTACGAGAAAAGCCGGTTGCATGTAGCGGTGACAATTTTTGGTCGTTCTACACCGGTCGAGTTGGGATTTGGAGAGGTAGAAAAGAGTTAGATGTCAGGCGTAAGGTGCGAATCAAATTCAGCACCCTACGACTCATATCTTCAGTAATATCAGCCAATGGGGAGCCGCAAGGCGCTTGAACCCGGGAGTGTTGGAAAATGGCAAAGAAAATTGAAGCTTATATCAAGTTGCAGGTGCCTGCGGGCAAGGCAAACCCTAGTCCACCTGTGGGCCCGGCACTAGGGCAGCATGGTGTCAACATTATGGAATTCTGTAAGACATTCAATGCCCAGACGCAGGGGTTGGAAGCTGGCTTGCCGATTCCGGTTGTCATAACAGTCTATGCTGATCGCAGCTTTTCGTTTATTACCAAGACGCCACCGGCATCTGTTTTACTGAAAAAAGCAGCGGGACTGCCTAAAGGCAGTTCTAATCCCAACACTAATAAAGTTGGTAAAGTTTCACGTGCTCAGCTTGAAGAAATTGCGCAAACAAAATTTCAGGATATGAATGCTGCCGATCTGGATTCCGCAGTGCGGACTATTGCGGGCAGTGCGCGCAGTATGGGCATTGAAACGGAGGGTGTTTGACGATGGCTAAATTGAGTAAACGTTTCAAAAATATCCGTGAAAAGGTAGAGCCTGGCAAGCAGCATGCCATTGGTGATGCACTGCAATTGCTGAAAGAGCTGTCATCTGTGAAGTTTGATGAATCCATTGACGTCAGCGTCAATCTGGGGGTTGATCCCAAAAAATCTGATCAGGTCGTCAGAGGCGCTACAGTGCTACCCAATGGGACCGGTAAAAATGTTCGGGTCGCAGTCTTTGCGCAGGGTGCGAATGCAGATGTAGCCAAGGAAGCTGGCGCAGATATTGTGGGTTTTGAAGATCTGGCGGAAACGATCAAAGGCGGCAGCCTTGATTTTGATATCGTGATTGCTTCACCTGATGCCATGCGGATAGTTGGCCAGCTGGGCCAAATCCTCGGTCCTCGGGGGCTGATGCCGAACCCCAAGGTCGGCACAGTGACGCCTGATGTTGCGACTGCAGTCAAGAATGCCAAGGCAGGTCAGGTGCAGTACCGCACAGACAAGACAGGGATTGTTCATTGTGCAATTGGGAAAGTCAGTTTTGATAGTAATGCATTGCAGGAAAATCTACAGAACTTGCTGGATGCACTGAAAAAGGCGAAACCAAGCTCGTCAAAAGGCGTCTATATAAAGAAGGTATCGGTCTCGAGTACTATGGGGCCGGGCATTGTTGTCGACCAGTCAACACTGACTGGTTAAGATTTCATTAATTTTAAAGGCTTTGGAAGCCCTGCACTGATAGTGGCAGGGCAACGTCAAAGACCGTAGGTGTGCTGTATAGCAGCGCTTAATGGGGTGCCTGACCGGTATTCTGCCTGCGCAGACGGTGTTATCCGAAACAGGTTTATTCCTGGCAAAGGTCGCCGTGAAGGGGAAGTGCAGTCATGCGCTTTGTTGTAGTGAACAATGATGCTGTTCGTACAGAGCACATTATTATTTCAGGAGGTAAGTTTTGTTAACCCTTGAAAATAAACAGGCGATCGTAGAGGAAGTCACGACTCAGGCAGTTAATGCTCAGTCTGTTATTGCGGCTGATTATAGCGGTTTATCAGTAGGAGACATGACAGCGCTGCGTGCTAGTGCCCGCCAGGCAGGCATTTATCTGCGTGTTGTCAAAAATACATTGGCTCGCCGTGCACTGGCAGATACAGAATTTGACTGTATGTGCGAATCGTTGGCGGGGCAGCTGGTTCTGGCATTCTCCCCAGTAGAGCCCGCGGCCGCAGCTCGTGTGCTGACAGATTTTGCTAAAGAGAATGACAGTCTGGTAATCAAGGTTGTGGCGCTCAGAGGCAAGTTGCTGGAGGCAGCAGATGCGGATCGGCTTGCCAGGATGCCTTCGAAAGATGAATCAATCAGCATATTAATGGCTGTGATGAAGGCACCGGTCGAGAAGCTGGTTCGCACACTGGCAGAGCCCAATAATAAGCTTGCTCGTGCTATCGGTGCGGTTCGCGACCAGAAACAGGCCGCTTGATGCACATGATGGCATATCGGGTTTCCGTTTTGACTATAAATTAATGATTAGGAGTTAAACCAATGGCAGTAAGTAGCGAAGAAATTCTGGATACCATTTCAAATATGACCGTGATGGAAGTAGTTGATCTGATCTCTGCAATGGAAGACAAGTTTGGTGTCTCGGCAGCAGCGGTGGCCGCAGTGGCAGCGCCCGCAGCGGGTGGCGCCGGCGAAGCAGCGGCTGAGGAAAAGACCGAATTTGATGTGGTTTTGACCAGCTTTGGTGCAAACAAAGTGAGCGTGATCAAGGCCGTACGCTCAATTACCTCACTGGGATTGAAAGAAGCTAAGGAAATGGTTGAGGGCACGCCTTCAACGGTTAAGGAAGCTGCATCAAAAGATGATGCAGAGTCCATCAAGAAGCAGCTGGAGGAAGCAGGCGCCTCGGTTGAACTCAAATAACCGAACTTTCTGCAGGGCATACGTGTCCATTCAGTCTCCGGGATGGCTGGCGATGAGTTATCGCCAGCCTGTTTCCCTATGGAAAACCGGGGATTATTCAATGACAATGGCAAGTTGCCAAGAAAAAACCAATTAGTGCTGAGGAACCATCGATGGCATACACCTATACTGAAAAAAAGTGTATTCGTAAGGACTTTGGTAAACGTCCTGATGTACTGAAAGTCCCCTATCTTCTGGAGACGCAGCTGGAATCATATCGCTCCTTTTTACAGGCGGAAGGCGCACCGGACAAGCGCGCCGATAAAGGACTGCAAGCGGCTTTTCTTTCGGTTTTTCCGATTGTTAGCTATTCAGGGAATGCAGCATTGGAATATGTCAGCTATGAACTAGGCACGCCGGTTTTCGACGTCAAGGAATGCCAGCTTCGTGGCATAACCTATTCGGCGCCGATGAAGGTGAAAGTCCGGCTGATCATATATCACAAGGATTCTCCGGCTAGCGCCAAAGTTGTCAAAGATATCAAGGAACAGGTTGTTTACATGGGTGAGATCCCACTCATGACCAGTAATGGCACCTTTGTGATCAATGGTACTGAGCGGGTCGTGGTTTCTCAGTTGCATCGTTCGCCCGGCGTATTTTTCGATCACGACAAAGGTAAAACGCATTCTTCCGGAAAGGTGCTGTATTCGGCACGAGTGATCCCATACCGTGGTTCCTGGCTGGATTTTGAATTTGATCCCCTGGATTGCATCTATGTGCGCATTGATAGACGACGTAAATTGCCGGCTACTATTCTGTTGCGCTCATTGGGCTATAACAACCAGCAGATCCTTGACATGTTTTTTGAGACCAGCACCGTTAATTTTAGCAAAGACAGTATCAAATTGAAGCTGATACCTGAGCGGCTGCGCGGAGAAACCTTGTCGTTTCCTATAACAGGTGCGCGCGGCAAAGTCATTGTTGAGACTGGACGACGGGTAACCGCCCGTCACATTCGTGAAATGGATAAGGCTGGCGTAAAGCATATCGAGGTGCCGGATGAATACCTTCTGGGAAAGGTCGTAGCCACTGATGTTATCGATGAGGATAGCGGTGAAGTTCTGATAGAGGCAAACAGTGAAATCACTGTCGAGTTACTGGAAAAGATAAAGGAAAGTGACCTCAAAGAACTTAAGCTGCTCTATACCAACGAGCTCGATTGTGGTCCATTTGTGTCCGACACCTTACGTGCTGATCAGACGCAGACCAAACTGGAAGCCCTGGTAGAAATTTATCGCATGATGCGCCCGGGTGAACCTCCAACTAAGGAAGCAGCTGAATTGCTGTTTCAGAACCTGTTTTTTAATCCTGATCGTTATGATTTATCGGCAGTTGGACGCATGAAATTCAATTTGCGCGTTGGTACCGATGAGGATTCCGGTGAAGGAACACTTTCCAAGCAAGACATCATCAACGTACTCAAGGTCCTGATTGGCATTAAAAATGGCAAGGGTATTGTTGACGATATTGACCACTTGGGCAACCGTCGCGTGCGATGTGTTGGCGAAATGGTTGAAAACCAGTTCCGTATTGGTCTGGTGAGGGTAGAGCGTGCGGTCAAAGAGCGTTTGGCGCTGGCAGAATCTGAGGGCTTGATGCCCCAGGAAATGATCAATGCAAAACCGGTTACAGCTGTCATTAAGGAGTTTTTCGGCTCCAGCCAGCTGTCCCAGTTTATGGATCAGAACAATCCCTTGTCAGAAATAACCCATAAACGGCGAATTTCCGCCCTCGGCCCCGGTGGGCTAACCCGTGAACGGGCCGGTTTTGAGGTGCGGGATGTACACCCCACCCACTATGGGCGGGTGTGCCCGATTGAAACACCTGAAGGTCCGAATATCGGCCTGATCAACTCAATGTCAGTGTATGCCCGGACTAACAATTACGGGTTTCTGGAAACACCGTACCGCAAAGTGGTTAAGGGCAAAGTAACTGAGGATATCGTCTATCTGTCGGCGATTGAAGAAAGTGACTTTGTTATTGCTCAGGCCAGTGCAGCCCTGGATCAAAAAGGCAATCTGGTCGAGGATCTGATTTCCTGTCGGCACCAGAATGAGTTCGCACTCAAGACAGCTGATCAGGTGAAGTTTATGGATGTCTCACCTAAGCAGATTGTGTCGGTGGCCGCTTCTCTCATTCCATTTCTGGAGCATGATGACGCCAACCGCGCCTTGATGGGCTCCAATATGCAGCGTCAGGCTGTACCAGCCTTGCGCGCCGAAAAACCATTGGTTGGCACAGGCATGGAGCGTACCGTTGCCATAGACTCTGGTGTGGCGGTTGTTGCAAGCCGCGGTGGCACAGTAAATTCAGTAGATGCCGGGCGTATTGTGGTGCGTGTCAACGATGATGAAGCGGCATCTGGTGAGCCAGGTGTCGATATTTACAATCTCACAAAATATACCCGCTCCAATCAAAATACCTGTATCAATCAGAAGCCATTGGTGCAACCAGGCGATGTGCTTGCTGCTGGAGACGTGTTGGCGGATGGGTCTTCCACCGACATGGGTGAGCTGGCCTTGGGCCAGAATATGATGGTGGCGTTCATGCCCTGGAACGGATACAACTTCGAGGATTCCATCCTGATTTCAGAGCGAGTAGTGGAGGAAGACCGCTATACATCAATTCATATTGAGGAAATCACCTGCGTCGCGCGGGATACCAAGCTGGGACCGGAAGAAATTACCTGCGATATTCCAAATGTCGGCGAAAGCGCGCTGGGCAAACTGGATGAATCAGGGATTGTATATATTGGCGCAGAAGTGGGTCCAGGCGATATTCTGGTCGGTAAGGTGACTCCCAAGGGTGAAACTCAGCTGACCCCTGAGGAAAAACTGCTGCGTGCCATTTTCGGCGAGAAGGCCTCTGACGTTAAAGATACCTCGGCACGAGTGTCTTCCGGGACAATGGGGACCGTCATTGATGTGCGGGTATTCACCCGTCAGGGCGTAGATAAAGATAAGCGGGCTCTGGATATTGAGAACATGGAGCTGGACAAGGTCAAAAAGGATCTGAATGATGAGTTCAGCATTCTGGAAGATGACATTTTTCAGCGTGCTGAACATTTATTGGTAGGGAAAACTGCAGATAATGGCCCAAAGGATCTGAAGGCTGATACCAAGATCACTAAGGCCTACCTCGATGAGACCCCGCGTGAAAAATGGTTCGAGATCTGCCTCAAGACCGATGCCGCTAACAAGCAATTGGAGCAGCTCAGTAGTCAGCGCAAGGCCCAGAAGAAGCTCTACGATATGAAGCTAGAGGAGAAACACGGCAAGCTGACGGCTGGCGATGATCTGGCGCCTGGCGTTCTCAAAATGGTGAAGGTATATCTGGCTGTCAAACGGCGCATGCAACCCGGAGACAAGATGGCTGGACGTCATGGTAACAAGGGTGTGATTTCGATGATCGTGCCAGTGGAGGATATGCCCTACCAGGAGGATGGCACACCGATTGATATCGTATTGAATCCGCTTGGCGTACCGTCCCGTATGAACGTTGGCCAGGTGTTGGAGACTCATCTGGGATGGGCAGCAAAGGGTCTGGGCATCAAGATCGGGAAAATGATCGAGGCGCAGAAGAAAATTGTGGAGATCCGCAAGTTTCTTAACAAGATCTACAATGCCAGTGGCAAAAAGGAAGATATCAACTCGCTGAGCGATGACGAGGTCATGGTGTTGGCCAAGAATCTGTGTCGCGGCGTGCCTATGGCCACGCCGGTTTTTGACGGTGCGGATGAAGCCGAGATCAAAACGATGCTGAAAATGTGTGATCTACCGGAACACGGGCAGACGACGCTCTTCGATGGTCGTACAGGTGAGGCTTTTGAACGTCAAATCACGGTGGGTTACATGTACATGCTGAAGCTTAACCATCTGGTGGATGACAAGATGCATGCACGTTCCACAGGCCCGTACAGCCTGGTTACCCAGCAACCGTTGGGCGGCAAGGCCCAATTTGGGGGGCAGCGCTTTGGTGAGATGGAAGTGTGGGCGCTGGAGGCCTATGGCGCAGCCTATACCCTGCAGGAGATGCTGACGGTTAAATCCGATGATGTACATGGCCGAACGGCCATGTACAAGAATATCGTCGACGGTGATCATCGTATGTCTCCGGGCATGCCGGAGTCTTTCAATGTACTGTTGAAGGAAATACGGGCACTGGGCATTGATATTGAACTGGAGTAAACAGGGGTAGCTGTAACAGTGCCTGGAAATCAGGCCTGGTCGGCAGGACCGATTTAGAGTTAAGACACAGGAATTAATTGAGCAGGAGACAAGGCGTTGAAAAATTTACTGAACTTGTTAAAACAGCAGGGGCAAATTGATGAATTTGATTCCATTCGGATCGGACTGGCATCACCTGCGAAGATCCGCTCATGGTCTTATGGCGAAGTTAAAAAACCAGAAACCATCAACTATCGAACCTTCAAGCCGGAACGGGATGGGCTTTTTTGCGCCAAGATATTCGGGCCGCTAAAGGACTATGAATGTCTGTGTGGCAAGTACAAACGTCTCAAACATCGCGGTGTCATTTGTGAGAAATGCGGTGTTGAAGTTACCGTCACCAAGGTGCGCCGCGAGCGCATGGGGCATATTGAGTTGGCCAGTCCCGTTGCTCATATATGGTTTTTAAAATCTCTGCCTTCGCGGATGGGGTTGCTGCTGGATATGACGCTAAGGGATATTGAGCGTGTCCTCTATTTTGAGGCCTTTGTTGTGGTTGATCCGGGTATGACCCAGCTTGAGCGGGGGCAGTTGCTAACCGACGAAACCTACCTTGATGCGATAGAAGAATACGGTGATGAATTTGATGCCCGTATGGGCGCTGAAGCGGTCTTTGAGTTGTTACGTTCGCTTGATATCAAGGCTGAAGTTGTCACATTGCGTGAGGATATCAGTGCTACCGGATCAGAGACAAAAATCAAGAAATTCAGTAAGCGTCTCAAGCTAATGGAAGCCTTTCAGGTTTCTGGCAATCGCCCGGAATGGATGGTGATGTCGGTGCTGCCAATCTTGCCACCGGAGTTACGGCCTTTGGTGCCCCTGGATGGTGGCCGTTTCGCGACATCGGATCTCAACGATCTGTATCGTCGTGTCATCAATCGTAATAACCGCCTCAAACGTTTACTTGATCTCAATGCGCCTGACATTATCGTGCGCAATGAAAAGCGCATGCTGCAGGAATCGGTTGACGCGTTATTGGATAACGGGCGTCGTGGCAAGGCTATTACTGAGCGCCCCCTGAAATCTTTGGCGGATATGATCAAAGGAAAGCAAGGACGTTTTCGCCAGAACCTGCTAGGCAAGCGTGTTGACTACTCTGGACGTTCCGTGATCGTGGTGGGGCCGACACTGCGCCTTCACCAATGCGGGTTACCGAAAAAAATGGGGCTGGAGCTGTTCAAGCCATTTATTTTCAGCAAAATTGAGCTGCGCGGATTGGCAACCACTATCAAGGCAGCAAAAAAACTGGTGGAGAAAGAAGGGCCCGAAGTATGGGATATTCTCGATGAAGTAATACGCGAACATCCCATTATGCTCAATCGCGCCCCAACCTTGCATCGCCTGGGTATCCAGGCGTTCGAACCGGTATTAATCGAGGGCAAGGCTATTCAACTGCACCCTCTGGTCTGCACTGCTTTTAATGCTGACTTTGATGGCGATCAGATGGCAGTGCATGTGCCGCTGTCGCTGGAGGCGCAACTTGAGACCCGCGCTCTGATGATGTCCACAAATAACATCTTGTCGCCGGCCAATGGCGAACCCATTATCGTGCCCTCACAGGATGTGGTGCTTGGTCTCTATTATATGTCGCGTGAAAAGGTCAATGTGTTGGGAGAAGGGGCGGTTTTGACAGACATTGCAGAGGTTCACCGCGCCTATGAAAGCCGACAAATTGATCTCCATGCGAGTATCAAGGTGCGTATTAACGAGGTCCAGTTCAAGGACGGCGAGCGGGTTGAGACTAGACGGCTGGTCGAGACTACCGTCGGACGCGCCCTGCTTTTCGATATCGTGCCTGATGGACTTGCGTTCGATCTGATTAATCGGGATATGACCAAGAAGGCGATCTCGAATTTAATCAATCATTGTTATCGTGATGTTGGCCTGAAAGAGACGGTGATCTTTGCGGACAAGCTGATGTACACCGGCTTTGCTTTTGCCACTCGCGCCGGGGTCTCTATCGGCGTGAATGACATGATGATTCCCGATACGAAAGCTGGAATTATCGATGCAGCGGAGCAAGAGGTTAAAGATATTGAGCAACAGTACACTTCCGGGCTGGTGACTGACGGTGAACGTTATAACAAGGTGGTTGATATTTGGTCCCATACCAATGACCAGGTTGCCAAGGCCATGATGGATAAGCTGGGTAGCGAGTTAACCCTTGATGCTGAGGGCAAGGAAATTACACAAAAGTCTTTCAATTCAATTTTTATAATGGCTGATTCAGGGGCGCGTGGTAGTGCAGCTCAGATTCGTCAACTGGCGGGCATGCGTGGACTGATGGCCAAGCCGGATGGCTCTATTATCGAAACTCCGATTACAGCCAATTTTCGTGAAGGTCTGGATGTACTGCAGTATTTTATCTCCACACACGGTGCGCGCAAGGGGTTGGCGGATACCGCACTTAAGACGGCCAACTCCGGTTATCTGACCCGCCGCCTGGTTGATGTGGCACAGGATCTGGTCATTACAGAGGAAGACTGCGGCACCGATAAAGGTATCGCAATGACTCATGTGATTGAGGGAGGCGATATTGTTGAGTCTCTGGATAATCTGGCGCTGGGACGTGTGGTTGTCGAAGATGTGATGATGCCAGAGCAGGATAATGAGGTGTTTATTCCCTCTGGGACTTTGCTGGATGAGGATTGGGTCAAGTTACTAAGCGAAAAAGGTGTGGAAAAAATCAAGGTCCGTTCAGCCATTACCTGTGGAACGCGCTATGGGATTTGTGCTACCTGCTACGGCCGTGATCTGGCACGAGGACATCGGGTCAATATTGGCGAGGCCGTAGGCGTTATTGCTGCCCAGTCGATTGGTGAACCGGGCACCCAGCTCACAATGCGCACCTTTCATATTGGCGGTGCCGCATCACGTTCGGTGGCTGCCAATAGCATTCAGATAAAAACCAAGGGCAGTGTGCGTCTGATCAATCTCAAATCTGTCGTCAATGTTAATGACAACCCCATTGCGATTTCAAGGTCGGCTGAGATGGCGGTGCTGAATACCAACGGCAGGGAGTGTGAACGTCACAAGATTCCCTATGGTGCCATTCTGACGGTTATAGATGGCGATAGCGTTGAGGCCGGACAGGTACTGGCGACCTGGGATCCTCACACCCATCCCGTGGTAACTGAGGTCGGTGGGCGTCTGACCTTCAATGATATCGTTGATGGCGTTACTGTGCAGAGACACACTGACGAGATGACAGGTTTGTCTAGTCTGGTGGTAACAGATCCCAAGACCCGCGGTATGAGCGCCAAGGATCTCCGTCCTACGGTCAGGATAGTGGATGAGGAAGGCAAGGAGGTCTGTTTTGCAGGCACCTCGATTCCTGCCATGTATTTCCTGCCGGCGGGAGCGATTATCAATATGGATGATGGCGCTGAGGTCAATGTGGGCGATGTGGTCGCCAGGATTCCTCAGGAGTCATCCAAAACCCGCGATATTACTGGTGGTCTACCTCGTGTTGCAGACCTGTTTGAGGCGCGCAAGCCAAAGGAGCAGGCAATACTGGCGGAGAAGACTGGCACCATTGATTTCGGCAAAGAGACTAAAGGTAAGCAACGCCTGGTGATTGTAGGTGCTGATGGCGAGACCTATGAAACCTTAATTCCAAAATGGCGTCATATTACAGTTTTCGAAGGTGAGCATGTTGAGATGGGAGAGGTCGTTGTCGATGGTGAGTATTCCCCGCATGACATTCTGAGATTACTTGGTGTGGAGGTGCTGGCCAACTATATTGTCAAAGAAGTCCAGGATGTCTACCGTCTCCAGGGCGTTAAAATCAACGACAAGCACATTGAGGTTATCGTGAGGCAGATGTTGCGCAAGGTGGAAGTCGCTGATCCCGGTGATACCGGTTTTCTCAAGAGTGATCAAGTCGAGCGTTCCCGTTTATTGGAAGAAAATGAAAAGGTTATCGCTGAAGGCAAGCAACCGGCCGAGTATATTAATCTGTTGCTCGGCATTACCAAGGCATCGCTTGCAACCGAATCATTTATTTCAGCAGCTTCTTTTCAGGAGACGACACGTGTTCTGACTGAAGCGGCGGTGAATGGCAAGTCAGACAGTTTGCGCGGTCTCAAGGAGAATGTCATTGTCGGCCGGCTTATTCCCGCCGGAACAGGCATGGCGCACCAACTAGATCGTAAACGCAAGGAAGCCCTGCTGCCGGTGCCGGAAGAGGAGAAGGCTCCTCCTACTGGTGAGGAAGTTGAAGAGGCGCTACGGCAGGCTCTCAATGTGACCTGAAGGCTTTATTTGTACGGTGGGCTAGTCGGCTGTGCCGCTGGCCCGCCAAGCCGCATGCATTCCCCCGTGAAACGGGCCTGTCCGGGATTTTCAGGAGCAGTGCCTACCTGGGGATTTATACGTAACTGACATTATTTTGTCGGTTGTTTTTTCAGGAATGCCTTGACAGGCAGACCATATCACCATAAAATTTCGCGGCTTTGCAGAGATATAATAAATCTCTGATTTGCTGGGATTTCGTAAGTAGGCGTTCAACTGTTTGAAGCCAGCGTCAAAAATCGGCGCAGGTCTCGATGGCTGGGCGCTTAACTATTTATTTGGGGTGGAGTTTTAGGATGGCAACAATAAATCAACTGGTCCGTAAACCAAGGACGCGGAAAAAATCAAAGAGTGCAGTGCCTGCGCTGGATGGCTGTCCACAAAAGCGTGGGGTGTGTACGCGTGTTTATACCACGACGCCCAAGAAGCCTAATTCGGCACTGCGTAAGGTGGCGCGTGTGCGTTTAACGAATGGCATGGAAGTCACCACCTATATCGGAGGTGAGGGGCACAACCTGCAGGAACACAGTGTCATCATGATCCGCGGTGGGCGTGTGAAGGATCTGCCTGGTGTACGTTACCATACGGTGCGCGGTAGTCTGGATACATCCGGCGTCGATGGTCGTCGCCAGGGACGTTCTAAATATGGTACGAAGAGGCCAAAATCCTGATAGCAGGATATCAATATTAAGGTAGATACAATGCCAAGAAGAAGAGTCGTTTCTAAAAGAGAAATACTGCCGGACCCTAAATACGGGAACCAGGTGCTTGCCAAGTTTATAAATATGGTGATGAAGAGTGGCAAGAAATCGGTAGCAGAAAAAATTGTCTATGGTGCCCTCGGTACGGTAGAGGCGAAGGGTAAGGGAGAACCCGTAGAGGTGTTTACCCAGGCGCTGAGTAATATACGCCCGATGGTTGAGGTCAAATCGCGGCGTGTTGGTGGGGCAACCTATCAGGTGCCCATCGAAGTAAGCAGCGCCCGGGGGCAGGCCTTGGCCATGCGCTGGCTGGTTGATTCGGCCCGCAAACGGGGCGAGAAGTCCATGGGGCTCAGGCTGGCTGGAGAAATCATGGATGCCTCTGAAACCCGCGGCACTGCAGTCAAGAAGCGTGAAGATACCCACCGTATGGCTGAGGCCAACAAGGCGTTCTCACATTATCGCTGGTGATCAGATCAGCGTTGGAATTTATTTACAAGCAATATATTTAGATTAGGATTTATATAAAGTGGCACGCAAAACACCCATAGAGCGGTATCGCAACATCGGCATCATGGCGCATATTGATGCTGGTAAAACGACAACGACGGAGCGTATCCTTTATTACACCGGCGTCTCGCACAAGATTGGTGAGGTCCACGATGGTGCTGCAACCATGGATTGGATGGAGCAGGAGCAGGAGCGTGGCATCACGATTACCTCGGCGGCTACCACCTGTTTCTGGGAGGGTATGGATAAGCAGTTTCCTCAGCACCGGATTAATATTATCGACACCCCGGGCCACGTTGACTTCACGATCGAGGTGGAACGATCTCTGCGGGTGCTGGATGGCGCCTGCGCCGTATTTTGTGCTGTTGGAGGCGTGGAGCCACAATCCGAGACGGTCTGGCGTCAAGCTAACAAGTATGGTGTGCCGCGCCTTGCTTTTGTTAACAAGATGGACCGGGCTGGCGCAGATTTTTTGCGAGTGGTTGAGCAGCTCAAAGAGAGGTTAAATACTAATCCTGTACCGATACAGCTGCCTATTGGGGCGGAAGAGAATTTTGAAGGCGTGGTCGATCTCATCAAAATGAAGGCGATTTACTGGGATGACAGTTCCATGGGCATGAGCTTTGAAGAGCGTGATATACCCGCTGAGATGCAGAGCGCCTGTGAAGAGTGGCGTGAGAAAATGATTGAGAGTGCCGCAGAAGCCAACGACGAGTTGACGGAGAAATATCTGGAGGAAGGTGATCTTTCTGTAGAGGAAGTCAAGGAAGGATTGCGTATACGAACCCTGAATAATGAGGTTGTCCCGACCTTGTGTGGTTCTGCGTTCAAGAATAAGGGTGTGCAGGCTATGCTGGATGCTGTTATTGAGCTGATGCCTTCACCACTCGATGTGGTGGCTATTAAGGGTACATTAGACGATGCGGCAGAGACGGAGGCTGAGAGGCGTCCCGATGATAGCGAACCGTTTGCCGCGCTGGCTTTCAAGATTGCAACCGACCCATTCGTGGGAACCCTGACATTCTTCCGTGTCTATTCAGGAGTTATCAATTCCGGAGATTCGATCTATAACTCGGTCAAGGGCAAGAAAGAGCGTGTTGGACGTATCGTCCAGATGCATTCTAATTCGCGTGAGGAGATCAAGGTAGTGCATGCTGGGGACATCGCGGCGGCTGTTGGGCTCAAGGATGTCACAACAGGTGATACGCTGTGTGCGCTTGATAACATTATCACGTTGGAACGGATGGAATTTCCAGAGCCGGTAATCTCCGTGGCGGTCGAGCCAAAGACCAAGGCAGACCAGGAGAAGATGGGCGTTGCGTTGAGCAAGCTAGCCGCCGAGGATCCGTCCTTTCGGGTACATACTGACGAGGAGTCAGGGCAGACTATAATCTCTGGCATGGGCGAGCTTCATCTCGAGATTATTGTTGATCGTATGAGGCGTGAGTTTAGCGTGGAAGCCAATGTGGGCGCACCCCAGGTTGCCTATCGTGAGACGATTCGCAATTCGATTGAGCAGGAAGGCAAGTTCGTGCGTCAGTCGGGTGGCCGTGGTCAGTATGGGCACGTCTGGCTTCGCATGGAGCCTCAGGAGCGCGGTGCAGGCTATGAATTCGTTAATGAAATTACAGGTGGTGTGGTCCCCAGAGAATACATCTCATCAGTAGACAAGGGTATTAAGGAGCAGATGGAGAATGGCACCATTGCTGGCTACCCTGTCGTTGACGTCAAGGTCGCGCTGTATGATGGTTCCTATCATGATGTTGACTCCAGTGAGATGGCTTTCAAGATCGCCGGATCAATGGCATTTAAACAGGGCGCACTGAACGCTAATCCCGCTCTCCTCGAGCCTGTTATGAAGGTGGAAGTGGTGACGCCTGAAGATTATATGGGTGATGTGATGGGCGATCTGAATCGACGTCGTGGCATCCTTCAGGGGATGGATGATTCCCCCTCCGGAAAAGTTATTCGAGCAGAAGTACCGCTGGCAGAGATGTTTGGTTATGCCACAGATCTACGTTCGGCGACACAAGGGCGTGCTACCTACACAATGGAATTCGAGAAATATTCTGAAGCGCCAGCGAGTATTGCAGAAGCTGTGATCAAGAAAGCGTCATAAATTGAATTTAACACGAGCGTAAAGGGGTAAAGACTGTGTCCAAGGAAAAATTTGAGCGTACGAAGCCGCATGTAAATGTTGGCACGATTGGTCACGTAGACCATGGTAAGACGACGCTGACGGCGGC
>QIGV01000219.1 GCA_003230085.1 Gammaproteobacteria bacterium | reverse complement strand
CCCAACAGATCCAGAGCCTGATTCACCAGCGAACGTAATGTAAGTTGTCTGACGCCTTCCGTCGCGGGATAAACCGGTGTAAGCCGTTCCTCGACAAGTTCTTTATCGGCGGGATCAATGCGTTGATACTCCGGATGTACCATTTCCAGCATTGTCGATCCTTTGCGAACCTCGCCAAAACACCGCAACCAAATACCGATAGTCAGGCCCTGCTGTTGCAGCTTGGAAAAATTGAAGAAGCGCAGAGTAATGGCGCCGGTGCCATCAGAGAGGCGCGACAATAACATGCGCCGCCTGCCATACTTGATCTCGGTCAACAACACCTCACCACAAATCACAATTTCATCACCGTGGCACAGGGAGCCAATTGGCACGATACGGCTACGATCCTGATAGTGAAATGGCAGGTGAAACAGCAGGTCTTCTACAGACCTGATATCCAGGCGGATCAGACGCTCGACCATGCGGGGACCGACACCTTTCAAACAGATCACAGGGGAAGACAGCTTCAGGAGAAGCCTGTCATCCGGGTCCCGACTCACCACGCTAGACATCTACCAAAATTTATTTTTAACTTTGAAATAGGCACGCATCGCTAATATTGGTGCCTGAGAGAGTGGCCTGTTCAGGTTTCAAGATGCATGACAGCATCCATTTCCACCGCAACACTGCGCGGCAATGCCGAGACCTCTACGGCTGCGCGCGCAGGATAAGGCTCAGAGAAATAACGGGCCATGATCTCGTTCACTTGCGGAAAATTTCCCAGATCTGTCAAATAGATATTCAGTTTTACGAAATCAGAAAGATCGCCTCCAGCCGCCTGCGCGACCGCCCTCAGGTTCTCAAATACCTGCACAATTTGCTGTTCTATTCCACCACTTACCACTTCCATAGACACCGGGTCCAGCGGAATCTGGCCGGACAGGTAGATAGTGGGGCCTACTTTGACAGCCTGGGAATAGGTGCCAATCGCGCTCGGTGCAGCGTCTGTTGATATAATCTCTCGCGTCATTTTTACCTCTCATCGATGACGGTTGTCTGAAAAGGGACAGATGGGTTATATATTGACACCATCACCTGGCTGTTTTTTATAAGCTACTCCCCTATTCATCTTGCCCAAGCTTTATACCATAGATAAAGATACTATCGAAGAGCCAGCTCCAGAAAATCAAATTTGTCGAGCCACTTTGTAGTATTCACTAAATCTCTAGTTCCTTTTGGTACATAGTGAAAGAATATCAAGTGACAATAATTTTTCGCTTGTGATTTTTTGATTTTCTCCCTGTAATGCCATTGACTACTACCAGCAAAAAACAGGCCCTCTCCAGGAGATAAAGTCAGCGAAGAAAAATGATTGTCCGGATCATTCTTGATCTGTTCCTGCCAGCCATCCCCGGTATATTGTCCAAGTTCAGGCCATGGCCTTACCTGGCTAAAATGTATCGGCCAGGGAGCAAACTGATCGATGCAAACGTCTAAAGTCCACTTGGCCTCAGGCGTATCCATATGTACTTCGCACACACCAAGATTACTGTACATGCATAAAAAATTATAATAGGGCTCTACAGGCTCACCCGCTAGATCACTGACTAAATCCACCAATTCTTTTTGTACCTCAATAAAGTATGGATGATTATGTACAATCGTGCGATCCATGCGAGACACTTCGTGCTTTTCATGCTGTTCTTCCGTCAAATCTTTAATTATTCGCCGTGATTTTTCCAACATGACAACGTCGAAAACCGGCTTGTCCAGTTTGGCGGCTACGAAGTTATCACGAGTTTTTAATATCTCGAACGCCCGCACAAACTCATCTAGCCGCTGTGGACAATTTAGAAGAATAAGCTCCTTCACTCGTTTATATGCTATAAGCCAATTAGAGTCGTACCATGGCATCTGCTTTTCAAGATCTTCCACAACCCTACCTTCTATTATTGAGTACAGTAAAACCGGGTTAAGATTGCAATATTTCTCTACGTTAAGACTAAATCTGTTCGCAGTAATTGAGAAATGGTCATCCCTGCGTCCACTACCACTTAGGTTACCCCGCAACCCATGATCTGCTAGCTACCCTTTTTTGCGACTGATTTTGACAACCAGATCAATAGTACGAATATGCCGCATCACCTTGGCCAAATGTACACGGTTATATACTGCAATGCTGAATACGATCGTACTGTATTTGTTGTCATGCTCTTCTATATCAACATTACTGATATTGACATCCATATCTGAAATTGACGCGGCGACGGTCGCT
Organism: Gammaproteobacteria bacterium; assembly: GCA_003230085.1. Classification (GTDB taxonomy): domain Bacteria; phylum Pseudomonadota; class Gammaproteobacteria; order SZUA-140; family SZUA-140; genus SZUA-140. The sequence goes on along the minus strand of QIGV01000219.1, from coordinate 6,629 downwards.
AACACCCCACGGCGATTCATAGCATAGACACGGATATCAACCTGAAACTGGTCGTTGATATCATTTTCCCACTGCACTTCAACCCATTTCTCGGGGTGCTTGCGGAATTCCCTGATATTTTTACAGGACTCAGTATGCACGACAATCCCGCGACCAGTGGATACGAAACCCTGAATCGGGTCACCAGGAATAGGATGACAGCACTTGGCGAAGGTCACGACCATGCCTTCCGTTCCCTTGATCACCAGCGCACGTACTGATGGCCGCGCCCCCCCCAACCAGGACGGCATGTAGCGGATGAAAACATCCCTGATAGCTCTGGGCTTGCGCGGCTGGCTGCCATCTTCCATGGCACATAGTTCTTCGATCCGCCGTGCTACCAGCGGTGCCAGCCGGTTGCCCAGACCGATATCCTCATACAAGTCATCAATCGTCTGACTGTTGAATTCAGTCAGTAGAGATTGCGTCTTGACTGTCATCTCTTCCAGTGTGCGCGAATAGTGCCGTAGCGCCTGCTCGAGGAGGCGCTCCCCCAAGCTAATTGATTCATCCCGCCTTAGATTCTTGAGATAACTGCGAATGGTGGCACGCGCCTTCCCGGTTACCACAAAATTCAGCCAGGTGGGATTAGGGCGTGCGCCCGGCGCCGAAATGATTTCCACAGACTGACCGTTCTGCAAGGGCGAACTCAAGGGTGCCAGCCTGCGGTCAATCTTGGCAGCGACACAGGAATTCCCTACATCACTGTGCACTGAATAGGCAAAGTCCACCGCTGTCGAACCGCGGGGAAGCTCCATAATACGGCCCTTTGGCGTAAACACATAGACCGCATCCGGAAACATGTCTGTTTTAAAATTCTCCAGGAAGTCCATTGGATTTCCCGCATGCTTCTGCATCTCCAAAAGTCCGCGCATCCACTCCCGCACCCGATTATGGCTGGAACTTGAAGCCGCATCTGCATCACCCAGTTTGTATAGCCAGTGGGCAGCCACACCGGCATCTGCAACCTTGGCCATATCCTCCGAACGAATCTGTACCTCAATGGGCATGCCATAGGGCCCGAATAGCACAGTATGCAGGGACTGGTAACCGTTGGTCTTGGGTATAGCAATATAGTCCTTGAATTTGCCAGGTACCGGTTTATACAGGTTGTGGATAATACCTAAAGCCCGGTAACAAGAATCGACTGAATCTACGATAATGCGAAAGGCATGGACATCAAAAACTTCTGAAAAAGACAGGTGCTTGCTGCGCATTTTCAGGTAAATGCTATAAAGATGCTTTTCACGGCCCTTGAGCCGTCCCGGCAATTCCTCTTGTTCAAGGCGCTGCTCGATGGCCGCCCTGATCTTGTTGATCACTTCCTTGCGGTTACCACGCGCTTTTCTGACTGCCTCAGATAAAATACGATAACGTAGCGGATAGCTTTCGGCAAATCCAAGTTCCTGCAACTCTGTTCGAATATCATTCATGCCCAGGCGGTTTGCGATGGGCGCATATATCTCCAGGGTTTCTCTCGCTATACGCTTGCGTTTAATTGCCGGCATTGCACCGAGGGTGCGCATATTATGAAGCCGGTCAGCCAACTTGATAATTACAACGCGGATATCCTGCACCGTGGCCAAGAGCATCTTGCGGAAATTTTCCGCCTGCTCTTCCATGCGCGTCTCAAATCGAATCTGGGTCAGCTTGCTGACACCATCGACCATACCGGCCACCTCTTCGCCAAATTGTGCTGCAATTTGCTCTTTGGCAGTAGCGGTATCTTCAATGACATCGTGAAGAATAGCGGCTTCAATACACTCCGCGTTCATGCGCATACCAGCCAGAATCTTGGCCACGGCTAGCGGGTGACTGATATAGGGTTCTCCAGACAGGCGATGCTGCCCGCGATGGGCCTCGGCGCCGAAATGATAGGTATTCTGGATTTCTGTAATCTGCTCCTGGCTCAGATATTTTGTCAGCACGGACTGTAATCCGCTACGCGTGAACTCGTCGCCTGTCTCATTCGCTGAAGATGGCGTGGCAGAAGATACCTGGCCAGGAATATTCAAGTGTCAATCCATACAAGCTGTTTGGCTGTTATCAAGTGTGTCGCTGTTCGTCAAAGAATTGAGTCGTCCATCTCTCAATTCCACTCTGTTCAGTGACATCTATTATGCTTCGGCCGTCCTCGTCACCAGGTTACTACCCGGCTCTCAAATGACTGACGGGGCGAGTATGCAATTGCCAGCCCTTACCAAAGGCTTGCACTACATCGCTCACTATCGCATTGTGCCCATGTAGCCCGGCGCCTGCTCTATTATCTCTTCCTCGTTGACCATAGATTCAGCGGCATGCTCCCTGGCCGTAATATCGTCCATTATAGTGGCGCTTATTGTACCGGCGGCAATTTCACGCAGGGCCAGCACTGTCACTTTGTCATTTCCACACGGCAGGGTGGGAGTCTTGCCATTAGCCAACTGACGCGCCCTTTTAGACGCAACCACTATTAGATCAAAGCGGTTATCAACGTTTTTCAGACAATCCTCAACTGTAATACGCGCCATATTTTTGCTCCTTTATTCATTCTCTAATCGTATTGGGAAGTTATCACTATCCAGCAGACATCGACAATTGCACCTCTTGATCTAACGTAGGGTAAAGGGAGGAAGCTTATTTCCGCCGCTGTCAATAAATCCGATGAAATCGGTATTTTATTGATAGCCCCTTAAAGAAGGACAGGCTCCATACTGGATAGCTGAAGTATACTATTAAAACGATTCAAAAAATACGCCAACCCGCGCAATGCCCGGGCTAACCGATTAATTCGTCAATTAGATAACCATACCTGGAAACCTGGACATCCATACTGGTACGCCGAGCATGGACGATGGCCTGCAAATCGGTCAGCGCGGTGTCAAAATCATCATTAATGACCAGATAATCGAATTCCCGGAAGTGGGACATTTCGCTGATTGCCCCTCTGGCTCGCATCATTATAACGTCCTCCTCATCCTGGCGCCGTCCGCGCAATCGTGCCTCGAGCGCTTCACGGGAGGGAGGTAGTATAAAAATACTGATCGACCCGGCGATACGTTCACGGACCTGGCGTGCGCCCTGCCAGTCAATTTCCAACAGTACGTCCTTGCTCTGTTGCATTAAACTGAAAACAGTTTTCTGAGCTGTGCCATAATTATTTCCAAATACCTCGGCATGTTCCAGAAACTCTTGTCGTGCAACCATTTCAGCAAACTCGTCGCTACCAATAAAATGGTATTCCACGTCCTGCTGTTCACCTGGCCGAGGGTGTCGTGTGGTGTACGATACCGAGACAGACAAATCCGGTATAGACTCCAGCATTGCATTGACAAGGCTTGTTTTTCCTGCGCCGGATGGCGCGGATATAATAAACAGAGTGCCTGCCGTCAGATCACTATTTGATTGTTGTGCAGAAGCCATATAACGTCACTTTCGCCCTTATTCGATATTCTGGATCTGCTCCCGCATCTGCTCGATCAGGACTTTCATCTCGACAGCTGCGCGGGTGGTCGTGGTATCCACAGATTTAGATCCTAAAGTATTGGCTTCCCTATTGAGTTCTTGCATCAGAAAATCCAAACGTCTGCCAATCGGCTCATCCTGACCCAGCACCCGGTAGACCTCCTTGATATGGACATCAATCCTGTCCAGTTCCTCCTGGATATCAATTTTCTGTGCGATAAACACCAGCTCCTGCTCAAAACGGGCCTTATCAATCTCACCCGTTAACTCATCCACCCGCTTCTGTAGACGCAGGCGATGGTTTTTTATAATCTCAGGCAGTTGTGCTTTGACCTGACCGACCTCATCCAGAATGCCCCTGCAACGCTGTTCAAGCAGCGTTTTCATTTGCTCCCCTTCGCGAACCCGGTTGTCATACAACTCTTCCAGGCAGCTATCAAGCAGCTGTTTCGCTTCCATCAGTAGCTGGTCATTATCTGCGTTATTCACCTGCAAAACACCAGGCCATTTCAGAAAATCAATAGACCGGGTGGGCGCCGGATTATCCATCATCGCCTCAATCTGCCGGTTAGTCTGCAATAAAGAGCTGACAAGATCCACATTCAGCGCAATCAAATTATCAGCGCCCGTGACCGACTGAAATTTCAGGGTACAATCAACCTTGCCGCGTTTGATCCATTTTGTCACCCGTTCGCGTATGACCGGTTCCAGCCCCCGTAAATCTTCCGGTAATCGCATATTGATGTCGCAAAAGCGGTGATTGACAGTGCGTATTTCCCAACTCAGGATACCCCATTGACTCTTGCACTCCTGGCGGGAAAAAGCGGTCATACTTTTAATCATAGTCATTTATCCTCTCGCACCGAATGATATATACATCATTCAGATGCCTCTCTAATCTCGTTATCTTGCCTGGTTCACTATATTCCTGAATACAGCGCTACTTGAGTCCACACACCCCTCGCAAACATCAAGACTTTGAATAATATAATATTTCACCGCAACACAAAAACAAAAAGTGCTGCGAGTCACTAAACAGTTGATAGCGACACAACTGGCGGGAACAAGGAACAATTCCAAGGTATAATCCACCCTGCAAATCCAGCATAAATATTAACATTAAAGGAACAGATATGCGCCCCAGCAAACGCGAACCCAATGAACTCAGGCCAATCAAACTCACCCGCTGCTATACCAAGCATGCCGAGGGTTCCGTGCTGGTAGAATTTGGAGACACCAAGGTACTCTGCAATGCCAGTGTTGAAAGCCGGGTGCCACGCTTCCTTAAGGGATCAGGACAAGGATGGGTCACCGCTGAATACGGCATGCTACCCCGCTCAACCGGAAAACGCATGGACAGAGAGGCCACCCGCGGCAAGCAGGGTGGCCGCACCATGGAAATCCAGCGTCTGATTGGCCGCTCCTTACGTGCTGCAGTTGATCTTCAGGCCCTCGGTGAAAACTCAATCACCATCGATTGTGATGTCATCCAGGCCGATGGTGGTACACGCACCGCTTCAATCACTGGTGCTTACGTCGCCATGGTTGATGCCGTCCAGCACATGCTATCCAAGAAAATGATACGCAAAAACCCCGTGCATGGCTATGTGGCATCGGTATCAGTAGGGATCTATAAAGGCGTACCAGTTCTTGATCTGGATTACATTGAAGACTCATCGGCTGAGACCGACATGAATGTTGTGATGAACGATGCAGAGGCCTTCATCGAGCTGCAAGGCACAGCGGAAGGACATGCATTCAGGCAAGATGAGCTCAGCGCCATGCTCGAACTCGCCAGGCAAGGTATCATCAACTTGATCAAGGAACAGCAGACCGTCCTGAATAGCCAGCCCTGATATCCGAATAATTATGGACACTTTGAGCACCATCGTGCTGGCCAGCGGCAATGCCGGCAAACTACGAGAAATCAACGAATTGCTAGCGCCCGTCGATATCCGCGTTGCCTCCCAGTCAGATTATGGTATTTCAGAGGCAGAGGAGACCGGACTTACCTTTGTGGAAAACGCCATCATCAAGGCGCGACATGCCTGCGCGCACACGGGCAGGCCAGCCATTGCCGACGACTCCGGACTGGAGGTTGATGCACTCAATGGCGCCCCCGGTATTTACTCATCGCGCTATGCAGGACCCGACGCTGATGACCAGGCCAATTTAGCCCGACTGCTAAATGCCCTGGCGGATGTCCCTGACGGGCAACGCAGTGCCCGATTCCAGTGCCTCATGGTCTACCTTGACCATGAGGGCGACCCCACACCCATCATTTGCCAGGGTACCTGGGAGGGGAAGATCTTGCATGAACCTCGAGGCAGCGGTGGCTTCGGTTATGATCCAATCTTTTATGTACCTACCCACAACTGCGCTTCGGCGGAGTTACCCGCTGCGCTCAAAAACAGCCTGAGCCATCGTGGGCAGGCCTTACAACAGCTGCTTCAATTGCTGGGAAAAGTGAATAGTGAGCGCTAGCTATCTCGGGTAATGACAATGCGCGCCACCGGGTTATCAAAACGGTGGGCGTTATCCAATATCGACGTAGCTAAACCATCGTCATTGCCGATCACGCCGGGGTGGACCACAACGAAATCGCGATCATTGCGCAGCGCATTAAACCCCTCCCCCCCTGCGGCCGGCCCGGGAATATCGGCCATGGCCTCGGTATTGGCCTCGGTGCCAGCATCATAGGCTATCGCATACAATGTGATCGATTCATCCTCAGATAAGCCGCTTAAATCTACGCCATTCAGTGTGGTTATGGCATCATTGGTATTAACCAGCATGGACACCAAACTCAATAACGTCCCATCCTGGGCGTCGCCAGCCAGCGTAACCGTTGCGGAATCTCCTGGTGCAATCACTGCACTACCAGCTGCGGTCGTACTGACCATGGCCTGATTACCGGCCTCAGCGATAAAGTTGGTGTTATCACCGCTCTCTGCTAGCATTTCCAGCCCGACGCTGACCGGCATACCTGATGTGAGCGCAGAGTACCCGGCCCTATGCAAGACAACTGCGACAGGTGATAAGGGCTGACTGTTGGTCAGATTGGTAACGCTGATCGAAAAACTACGCTCGGACGTATTATTATTTCCACCGTCAATACACCCTTGCAACAACACCACCAGCATGCC
>QIGV01000190.1 GCA_003230085.1 Gammaproteobacteria bacterium | reverse complement strand
AAATAAGATCGTCCATGTGCAGAAGAATAAGCTGGCGGCCGATAGCTCGGCATTGCGGCATGTCAGCATCCGTGAAGAACCAACGTACTTCTTTAAGTGGTAACAATGCACCAGCACAGGTTTGTTTAACCCATTGCTGTCCTCTTTTCCACTGCACTTTTGCTCTGGGACCGAGCATCTTATTTGATTTCAAGAGTTTCTTGAACGACCCTCCCATCTCAGGGCAAATTAAATGTACCCCTTCTTGCTTGGCCCCTCCCTGTTCTGTTTGTTGAGTTTGTTTGGAATTCTTGCTTTCTATTCCTAACCATACTTCATTCTTATCAACTTTATTTTTATCATCATCCATCCATGGTGCCAATATCTTGGTATCGCGTCCTACCTTCACATCCACAATGGCGTGTTTACAACCCATAGCAATCTTTTTAGCCAGGATAGAAGCATAAACCAGTGTCACATTCTTCATGGTGTTGGTTTCCTTGCGCCGCTTCATTAGCGCTTTGTCGATTGGCGTTAGCGACTCGTGTTGTCGGCACAACACGCCACCGTCCCGCAGGCATGCCTCTTTAATAGCATCCGGCTCGCTCGGAAAGTTCAGTCCACCGCTTTCCAGGATATCTACTGTGCCGCAGCTTGATCCTGTAGAAGAGATTTTTGGAACGACAACGGAAAATTTTCCGCTTTTCTTGTCCTTTGACTTGGTGGCTTTTACCATCAGCCACAGATAACCAAAGATAGGTGTAATGTTAGTAATGGAGCCGGTGGAGGCCAAGTCCAAGCATTTTAGTTTTTTCGGCCACTCAACCCGGTCTCCATCCCGCGATTTGGCCATCGCCTTCGTGAATTCGTTGAGTTTGACCGGCGTTTTGGTCATCTTGATCAACAGACCATCGAGTTCCTGCTTATCTGCCGCAGCCGGACCGCCACTCCTTATTGACTCGAATGGAACATCCCAGAGGTTCTCCTCTTCTTTCTCCCGAGGCACCACAACGCTCAAATGCCTGGCCGAAACATAGAAGGAAAAAACAGCACGCCAAGCCTGGTCATCCGAGGCAAACTTTGTGGCAATAAAGAAATAAGATGCCAGTGCCCACCGCAACTCATCATCTTCCAGTTTTAGCTGCTTACGACCAAACTCACGGATCACAGCGATCACTGTCAACAGGTTACAAACTGGCAAGCACAATCCATCCGTAGCCTCTTTAATGATTTCTTCTGTGCGTACTAAGGAAACGAACATTTCACCACTACCGCAATCGGCATCTGCAGCCGTTTGCGCCGCGTACAATAATTTCAGACAGCATGTAGCCTTATCGACCATCCCGTCGGCGAGTTTCTCAAGTAAGGGAAACAGGTGATGATGCCATATCTCCGCCTCCAGCTTAGCTAGGTCGAAGGCTGGCATGCCGCACAAATCGGATCGATCGAAATCAATCAACCAGCCCGGACCGGCTTCTCCGGAAAACAGGATATTGTGCAGATTAAGATCACCGTGAACAGGAGATTGGTGAGCAGTAATGGTAAATGAGTAGGGAATCTGCTTCTCACCGCCGAACACTTCAAATGAGTTCGGCAGTAAATCCATACCTGCGATATTGGTATCCAACCACTGGCTGTTACTATCCATCGCATCGATCAACTTAGAATTGATACCTGTTTTAACAAAGGCAGTACGAAGCTTCCGTTTGATCTTCTCGAACTCCCGGTTTTTCTCCTCAATAATAACTGGTACTTCCACCGGCATGCCGGGCCGTGCCCAGATAGCGCCGAAACGGCGCCGAATATCGTCCGCCTTTCCTCTCAAGCGGATGCGCCAGCCCAGATCGGGATGGGCCAGCGTGACCTCACCCGTATCCGAATCATTACCCCACTCAGCCTCCAGCAATATAAAGCCGGATAGCGTGATGCGCTCACCTTTAAGATTCCAAGGTGACAAATCCTTTTCGTCTGTCGCCTTTTTCTGGATATTCCTGGTATCACCCGCCGCCATAAGCCAGGCGGTATTGGCCTTGTAATCCTGTTTTCTCCAGGAACACACCGTAAGCGGATCATCTTGATCACCGCCAAGTTGTTCCATCGGAACCAGAACACCCGTAAATACTGGAGGCAACACCTCTCCAAGCCAGTCCCACAATGGCCGCCGCACTTCTTTGATCTGTCCACCATCCTGATCGCCACCCGCACCGTAGAGATGAAGCAACACCTGCTCTAGCGTATCATGCAAACGCTTAGCCACTCGTTCGCCGCCGTCATCTTCAATACATCGCCGTTTCAGAAGATCATGCAGGGGTTCCAGGTCTGCATAACCTTCCGGCAGACCGGCCATAGAATACGCGATAGCACCTAGCGGCATCTCACCCTGGATACCACCAGCCAGAACCGGCCTCTCCACAATACTTGCTACATAGGTATTGAGCCGTGGCCGGATCACACGCTGGTAGGCCAAATATTCCCTTTGAATCTCCAACCAGGGAGCCACCTTCATGAAACGGGTAGCAAAGGTGATACCGTTGCGGGAAGGTCTGACAACAAACGCTGCCTGCGCCTTGGACTTACCGGAACTGAACACCTTGACAGGTCGTATTTCGTCACCGTTTGGAAAGAGCTTCGCAACAATCCGTTGCAAGTTTTTACCTTGGGCACTACGATCGATGGGCAAACGCAAACCAAGCTTCTTAAGAAGCAGCCTGCTTGCACTCTCACCCGGATCGAGAATGAGTTGATCCGGAAAGGGTAACTCTGGAAATGCGCCATACATCATTCTGGCTGCCTCCCGCAGATGCCGCTCAAATCCAAGGCTGGTGATCTGATACGGTTTTTCAGGCGCATAACCATGGTGCGATTCCTTGTAGAAACACCACATAGCCCCATGAGCCAATGCCTCCTGCAATTTCTCCACTGACCAATCGCCCGTGTAGACAAAGCACGGGATTTCCGGAAAACGCTGGGAAAGCAAGTGAATGGCGCGATATCCCATCCCCGACCAGTCTTTATCAGACCCATTATTTTTGCTGTCTTTCTCGTTCCATATGGTGGGCTTCCATTCCAGATCTACCAGGAAAGCTCCTATCCTACCTCTCATGCTTTCAAGCAATTCAAAAGGCAATGCTTCAGCCACCTGTCTGAAAAGTGGATCACCATCCTTACTAATCCAAACCTTATGAGAAAGAACCTCACAGAAGATCGAAAGATTGTTCAGGTTATTGCAATGACTGTTCAAAAGACTATGAAAATCCTTCTTTTTCACATCTGTTTCGTTTGTTTTACGGCATCCATACAATTCCCGAACAACATCCTGAATATGATTTTCTTGCAGTGGAGTGAAACAATCCGCGTGCTCGTCATTTGGTTGGATATAGCTATTATAATCATCAAATACAAAAACTAGCGGCCGAAGGCCACCGGCCAGATGAGAAAAAACTGAAGGGCAATCCACCTCAGACAGGGATTCCAGTTTTGCCCAAGCAGTCACTATGTAACGTACATCCTTTATGTCAGATAACGCTTCCAGTTCATACCAGGGAGAGATCGACAAAGCCTCTTTATCGATGTTCTTGATCGGCGTAGAAGGGAATGAGGTATGCCTCAGTATTTCTGGAATGACCTTTTGCAGGTCTGCTATCATTCCTGTGTTTGTTTGTCGAATAACTGATTCGAGCAATGTAATCCACGGCTGATATGCTTCCTTGCCTATCGTTTCATAAGGTGCCTTAATGAACAGCACCTTTTTAGCACCTTGTTTATCACTACATTCGATAATACTTCTTACCAGTTCCTCCAGATCACCTTTGTCCCAATCAACGTAGCATTGGAAATCAGGAGTCAACCCCATTGTTTTCACAACAGCGTTGATGGCCTTTTGAACCGGTGAAATTTTTTTAACTTTATCTTTAGTCAAAATAGAAGCCCTTATTCACAAGATATTCCTTATCTAATTATCCTGATTGCCTTATAGGGGATATACGGATTTCTATCACTTTTTATGTACGATATTTTCAATGTAAATGGATCATCACCTCCTCGGTTCCGTAATAGATGGTGCGGTATGAATACTTTTTGCCTTTGATCTATCCCCTCTTGTAGAGTCCCAATATAAGCCGTGCCTTTTTTGTTTTTCATAACCTCGGCACTCCCTGACCTCGGCCATTTATTCTCTCTTTCACAAGTTTTTCCAGAATACATATCTCCACTATTGTTTGGATCTGCTGATTTATTGATTACGGCCCATTCCATACCTACATGTGACAATCGTGCAGCAATTTCCATAACCTCACGCCCATCAAGATCACCCAGCATCGGAGCAAGTCTTGTGGCAATCAAATAATGACCGCTCGGCATATACTGGCTATCATCCTGACTCGGCAACATGACATTAACAACGGCACCTACCACATCGCCGAGATCCATTTTCCGGCTTGCAGCCAATGAACGCTGTAATTCCTCATCCAAAATTCCATCAAACTGACCACCCTGGCCAAGGGATTTGAAAATCGCCCCGTAAGATCCAGAATTTTTTTGGGTTTTGGGGAAATTGTCTAGTATTTCGTCTGCAACATAATGCAGTGCTCTATAATCAGGACGCATATTTTCATGCTCGCTACAATTACAGCATTTCAATTTCGGTGTGATTTTTTCATTTTCTAGGTGTATGCCTCTATTATGTCTGGTATCTAATGAGGTTATAACTTCACATTCGCGACACATAAAGTTTTCTGGATATCCTATGTTCTCTCCTCCGTATGGCAACTGTATTCCAATTGCCCTATTTATTTTGATGTTGTTCGCATGCATAGAAAACAAATCTGTTAGTAATGGATAGATGTCATCCTTTGATAAACTAAATTGTAGATGTCCACGTGTAACATCTATTGCATCAACACCAAATCTGAATCTGTCTTTTTTAACTTTTCTGTTATCTTTTGTAAACTTGACCCTGGTACCTATATAGAGTGACACCATTATCTCGCGCCCATCTCTGACAAACACGGGTACGGTTTCGAATAGAAATATTTCAATAAGTGCATTCAGCGTTAAACGGAAAATATTATCGACCGAATGTGGGTTAAGAAGATTATCCCTTTCTATATTTTTTGCAGACAATTGGTTCTCAAGCCGCAAAATACCCAAGTGAACCGGTTTCACATTGCTCTTATCAAGCGCGCTCTTCAATTCATCGGCACATGCTTGTTTTTTACTCTTTATTTTCTTTGCCTGCGGACCAATCTCAGTTCCGTCTTCACATACCGTTCCTCCGAAATATCGAATTCCATTCTCAGTTAATTCGTCATCAAAAAGATCCGCCTTTCTCTTCGCATCCTGGATCTTTTCCCCGGTAAATACCGCGAAACACCCGCCCACGGTATCACCTCTTGTTCCATCTTCATCGATATACATCTCGATGTAAGCACAATCCTTGTCAATCGATACATCAGGACGTTTCAGGCTCACCAGCTCAAAACATTTTCTTCGTGCGACCAAGATATCCAGAGACTTTTTAAAGGCATTAACAAATTTATATTTTGCTTGCTGGCCAATATCTTCAATAACTTGACTATTAAGACGTGGCTTCTCAAAATCTGTTATCACGTTTCCATATGGCCTGAATTTTTCCGTGATTTCTCGTTTTCCAGTTGACGAAAAAACAACAATAGGAAGAGCCAAGTCAACAAGAGACAGAATTCTTGGCAACAAAGTTAGAGCCTCGATGTATGCCGGATCATCACGGGTCTTGCCTGCTCCACTAATAATCCCATCAGCCCATGTAGATACTCGGCGTAATTCATCCTCAGAAAATCCAGGCCAAGGCAATGTTGGTTCATCCTCTGGAAATCTTCTTGCTAATTTAACCAGTTTGGCAATAAATTGCGCTTCTTCATTTAATGACCTACCTGCGAATAGCCGAAGATCAAGAAAAACTATCGCGGGCATGAAATGTGCCGCCCTGCCCTGTAACAATCTAAATCTCTGGTCGTTAATAGGATCTTCATTGATATTTTCTAGCAGCCATTCTGGCTTTGAACTGGCCTTTATTAAAAAATGGTCACTCCTCCCAATAACAACAGGTTCATTATCAGATTTCACATTTCCGTGATTATATATCGCCCCCACTGCCTTACATATAACTTCACCCCAGCCATCAGTCCACTGATCGTCAATCAGGATCAAACTAAGCTTAACTTTATTAGTACCCAACACGCATGATAATTTGTCTGCCCACAGTTCCTCTCGAGAATCAAGCCACTGGGTGCTACCACTAAGTAAGCCAGTTTTATCCTCGTCTCGGTACAACCCTAATGATCTCAACAAAATTCTCAGTGCAAGAACATGATCATCATTTCGTGCTAGCGCTGAATCTTTCAATAGGAGTTGTGGCCCAAGGATATTGGCAATCGCATGATGATCATCAGCTCTTGCTGTTTTTGTAATTGCCCCAGCCCACATTCTGCGAATCATATCCAGCTCTGAAGCAAGCGCAGGTTTAGTAAACTCTTTTATTGATTTCATCGGTAGTGATTCATGAGTATTGCTAATCAACTCACTCATCGACCATTCGGTTTCATCTTTCGGAATAATCTTGAGCAACCGAATCCAGGGCATTGATTTGACATGGCGGCGCGGGAACATGTCAAAGAATCGTACGGCAGGTGATGTTTTTCGGGCCTCAGAAGCGAGATCGATAATGAAAATCTTGAGATCTGGATACTTTTTGGAACCTTCTGTTTTACCATCAACAGCAAGCGAATATGCTACAGCCCAATCCAGGGGCGTGAGATATTCTCCAGTATCTACATCCGCCCCAGATGCTCCCATAACTTTCTTATCACGTTGGGGGATTGCGTCCCATACAACAGTTATTTGCTCGCGATCAGTTCCCGATACAGGGTTATCAAGTTTCTCCCATAAGGCACGGAAGTCATCTCCGTAAGAAAAGACCTGATTGCTCCCGAGACTTGTTTCTTCCTCACTATGGAATAACCCCAGATATTGCCTGGTCGCTTGCACAACAGGATTATTCCTGGTATCCATTACCTGTACCCCATAAAATGAATGCAATAATTGTTAATTGATGATGGCACTCTTCTACTTCACACTGACCTTAACCTTAGCGTTCGCTTTTCTTGGCCGAAGGCGGAGCGCTGTCTCATAGGCAGCGTGCAAAACAGGATCGGAATCCCATAACTCAGCCGCCTCTTTCGATATACCCTGTATCTTCTTTACAATATCCGCCGCTTTTGATGCTGTTAACCTTGAGTCGCCCATTATCAATTTTACTGCCGGATGAATCTGGATTTTACCTTGCGGGTTATCTGGCGTCGGCCTTCTTGTGACTTCCAGTGCACTACGGAAATAGCGGGCAATGAATTCCGCATAGGCGTGCTGCAATTCAGGTAACTTTCCGGTGATTTCTTCCGGTTTACCGGTATCAATCGACGCTGTTTCCAATACATGCATCAATTGGCTGATGGTGACTGTATTTATCTGAAAATCAGGTTGGACTTGAGGTGCCAAAGTCTCTTCCTGACCAGGTTCAATTTCTTGTGCCGTAGCCTCGTCAGGGAATGCAATATGAATCGGAACTAAATGTTCTACATCAGGATGATCATTTACGGCTTTAACAAGACAGCTCTTGAGCTCCCGGATATTACCCGGCCAATCATAGCTGCATAGTTTCTCAATGGTTTCTGGATCAATCCGACGTTTTACTGCGGAAGGATGTGTACTCTCTGCCTCCCGCACGAACCTCTCTATCAGAAGCGGGATATCCTCTTTCCTGTCCCTTAGTGCAGGCAGGATTATGGTTCCACCCTCCCGAAGCCGATCCAGGAGATCAGAACGGAACCCGCCCTTTACGGCCAGGCCTTCAATATCAATATTCGTTGCCGATAGAAAACGTACATCAACAGTAATAGGCGTTGATGCCCCTACTGGAATCATTTTTCGCTCTTCAAGCACCCGTAGTATCCCAGCTTGAACAGTCGATGGCATATCCTTGATTTCATCAAGAAACAAATCTCCGCCATCGGCTTCCTTGATCAGGCCAAGTCGTTTAGTAACGCCTGTCGCAACACCTGCTCCTATGCCGAATAACTCACTAGCAAATAGTTCTGGTGTCAGTGCTGATGAATTGACTTCGACAAATGGCGCCTGTTGGGAATCGGCTTGCCGATGAATGTATCGTGCAATCAGCTCTTTCCCTGTTCCGCGCTCTCCCCGAACCAGGATGTTCCTTTTCCCTATCGCGGCACGCCTTGCCGCACGTAGCGCAAGCAACAAGGCTTTTGATTGTCCGACAATTTCCCCTTGCTCATCCTGAATAAGCCCATGCCGCCATAGATACTCACTCAACATTTCTGGACTATTTGCATCCGCCCGCGGAAGAAAACCCACGGCACCTAATTGGGAAAATTCCTGACTGACCTCATCACGGGATTTACTGGACAAGATAACGACGGGAATTTCCGGAAACGCTTCTCGTATTTTCCGCAGGATCTGCAAACCAAAATACTCATCTGGACTGTCATCTCCGACACGTCCCTCGGGCATACCCACTGCTTTCGCATCACTTTGCTTGGTTACACGCCCGGTATAGAAACAGAGGTCCAGAAGGATCATCGCCCAACGTGGTTTATCGGTACTTTCTACGTCCCATCCCTCCCTCACGATCTGCAAAGTATCTTCAAGGTTGTTCTCAACCGTATCACCTACGATAGAACAAGTAGGACTTTGTCCACGAAAGAACACCGCTTCGGCGATGGGTTTCTTTATCTTTTGTCCACCAGTCTTTACCCCAGTAACATCCTTCAGCAGATATTGGCCACAGAGGTTTGCCCGTTCTTCATTGCGGCCCTCTGGATGAGTCCTGCCAAAAAGATCATCGACGATCAGGATTCTGGGTAGGTGATTTTGCTCGCTCATACC
>QIGV01000177.1 GCA_003230085.1 Gammaproteobacteria bacterium | reverse complement strand
ATGCCCTGGTAGCGGGATCATCTTCCCCGTTTTTATCCACGAATGAAAATATTGACCAATGTGGGTGCCCCTTAAGTTGAAATGCATTTTGTAATCCTGCTTCAGTGGCCATAACCCGTGCACCATCAAATAGTTTTGTGCCTGCAGCAGTCATGCGTGCATAAGCTCCACCTGATTCGAGGATATCCAACACCTTCATAGATGCAGCCATTGCAGATACATCGCCAGCAAAGGTAAAACTGACAAAAGCATCTTCGAAAGTTTTCATGACGTCTCGCCTGCCTACGATGCAACTAAT
Source organism: Gammaproteobacteria bacterium (assembly GCA_003230085.1). GTDB lineage: Bacteria > Pseudomonadota > Gammaproteobacteria > SZUA-140 > SZUA-140 > SZUA-140. The sequence goes on along the minus strand of QIGV01000177.1, from coordinate 8,681 downwards.
CGGCCACCCATTACCCATGGCTTTGCCGAACGTGGCAAGATCTGGTGTGACACCGAATATTTTTTGGGCGCCTCCTAAGCCAAAATGGAAACCAGAACAAATCTCGTCGAAGATAAGTATCGCGCCATGTCTGTGTGTTATTTCCTTCACCTTTGCAAGGTAATCTGAATCAGGCCAATAGAAGTTAACTGGCTCCATAATCACTGCAGCAAACGGATCCTGCTTACTTGACAGCAGCGCGTCAAGGGCTTCCAAATCGCCATACGGAAACGTATGCGCCAATTCTTGAACCGCCTTCGGCACCCCTGCTTTGCGTGAAGTAGTACCTATAAACCAGTCCTGCCAGCCGTGGTAGCCACAAACAGCAACATGCTCACGCCCCGTATAAGCACGTGCCACCCTAACCGCACCAGCCGTCGCATCTGAGCCATTCTTGCCGAATCTAACCATTTCCGCGCAAGGTATGAGTTGGCAAAGCCTCTCTGCGAGTTCCACTTCTACCGGGTGTGCAAGCGAAAAACTATGCCCTTCTTGAGCTCGGTCATACGCAGCCTGATTAACCTCTTCATTCGCATAACCAAGTATATTGGGGAGCAGACCCTGGATCAGATCGACATAATCGTTACCATCCACATCGGTTACCACCGCTCCCTTTCCCCGATCCAGAAAGACCGGGGTTACCCCCCGGATATGATGACGCCAGCTTTTAGAATAGGTCTGGGCTCCACCAGGAATCACCTGGTCACTGCGCTCCAGCCAGGAAAAGCTATTATTCAGAACTAATGGCGGAGCCGGCTCTGCAGACGCCTCTTTGTACAACGAGAGGTAAAATCCTTCATTGATGATAGCCTTGCCTTGTATTGCATTACTTTCTTTGACAGCTGACATAATTTCCTCGAAATTAAAGGGCCCTGCGCCACGCTGATCCAGACACGACCAGACAGAACGCGCAAACTCTAGATCATCGGAATGATCGACTGACCAACGCCCAGATGCCAGATGCGGCTGACTATGCATAAAATCAAGCCTTTTGATACCAGCAGTCCTGCGTATCCATGGTGTAACATGTTCTCGATCTGCATCATTCTCAGCTGACGCCGAAGCACGATCAAGTATTTCTCGAGTAAACACCTCGACATCCTGGCCATCAGGCCGGGTATATGGATTAGTATTGCAAGCATAATCTACGTGCGCTTTAAGAAATGCACCCACCACCTCATCAATAGTATCCGGAGAGTGCAACGGACAATCCCCCGTAAGACGGACAATTACTTCAGCATTAGTTGCTTCTGCTGCCAGAATGTATCGACTAAGTACATCTTGTTGAGAACCGCGAACAACGCGAATAGCGTATTTTGTAGCATACTGCTCAATTACATCGTCGGCTAGGTCAACACTGGTAGCAATGACAACTTCATCAAGCGAGGAGGCGCCTTCTAATTGTGCGACAAGCCGATGCAGGAGTGGAGTCCCCGCCAAATCCATCATGGACTTTCCTGGCAGTCGGCTAGACCCCATTCGTGCCTGGATAACGGCAATAACTCGAGGATCAGCCATCACACCTCCTCAACAGAAAGACTCCCAAGCGGATACTCTGCGAGAACAGTCTTTTCCTCCATATACCAGCGCCTCTCGTGAATGAGCCGCATAATATTGGTAGTAGTAGTTGCAATCTGTTGCTTCGACATGGCTTTTATTGTTTGATTGAGCAAGGAAAATTTCTCAGCTCCTAACGGCTCCAAAATTCTACCTAAAGGCACATGAGTCCATCTCGACTGTTTCCTGGGCATAAAAGGAAGATTAACCTTAAGCTGTTCACGTATTTGAAACATTACAGCTGCCTCGTCAAAACCCTTAGCAATAACACAACCATCGGGATTTATCTGTATTCCTCTGATAGTAAATTGAAACGCAGGTTGACGAATTAAGGAAAGCGTATTCTGAATTACCTCTAAATGCTCATCATCCCAAGAGTCTGTCGGCCACTTGAACACACAGTACTCTACACCTAGATTGTCAGGCTCAACCCAGTAATGCAGGCTCTCACCTAGTACTGTGGAAATTTTGTTCTGCACCTCTACCAGCTTTTCTATGAATTCTTTATTAAATGTCAGTCCGGAAACCAGTGCGTAAACTTCCAACTTTTTTGGACGAGGCTGTCGTGCGATTAAACTTTCTGCTGTATAGAGATTCCTGGAGGTTTCAATATTCGACTCGAGAAAATCTTCATTCAACCATGTTAAGCCCCCCACTTCACTATATGCATTCTCAAGATACGTAAAGTGGTGTTCTGAGGAAGTATTAATTATTTTTGACATGTCTTAAAGGGCACTTGGCTCACTCTCTGCTATTGATTTAAATTAATAGATCTGCAGCACGAAGCATTGAAACCACTTCTGTTTCAGATAGCAGGCTTTCATCTGAACGAAGCGGATCAGTAAGACGCGGCAGATCATCATACACAGCGTACTCGCTACGTAATTCATCGGACAACATATCAACCATGTCTGACAGGACGATATATGTATTTCCATCTATCGCTGTGCGTGGAGCTTCGCTTTCAGTAACCAATTCCTCATAAAGTTTCTCACCTGGCTTGTGACCAATTTCGGTAAACTGAAACTGACCGCTACCGCTCACCGCTTTTGCAAGACTCATGATGTTACAGCTGCCCATGTTCTTAACAAATATCTCACCACCCACCATGCGCTTTGAAGCATCTATGCAGAGATCCACCGCTTGAGACATAGAGAGAAAAAATCGAGTCATATCAGTTGATGTAATCGTTAAAGGAAGTTCTTTGTTAAGCTGGCGTTTAAATATTTGTAGAACCGACCCGTTAGAGTTTAAAACGTTTCCAAAACGGACAGATGCAAATCTTGTCTTATGGCTCCCGGCATAATTGTTAGCTGCGGTAAACAACCGCTCTCCAAGGAGTTTCGTTGCCCCCATCGTACTCGTCGGATTAACTGACTTGTCGCTACTCGTCAGCACCACTCGCTCAACATCTGCTGAGACTGATGCTTGAATAACATTGTGAGTGCCAATTATATTTGTCTGCATCGCCTCGAAAGGGTTGTACTCAGAAAGATAAACATGCTTCAAAGCAGCGCAATGAAAAACAGTATTCACTTCTTCCATGGCAAGCTCAAGGCGCTCCCTATCCCGTACATCTCCAAGAAATAGCCTTAACTGATCACTTCTATCATTAAACTCTTGATCAAGCTTGAAGAGACCATCCTCACTCTGATCGAAAGCACACACTGTGAATCCTTCATCAAGAAGACGTTGTACCAGCGCAGAACCGACTGATCCACATGCGCCTGTAATAAGAACTCGTTTATTCATCAAAATCATCTATTTGAACCTTCGTAAATCGTATTATCAATCATTTTGAACTACATCTTCCCAAGTAAGGTGCGCACCAGCGCTCACATTTTTCTTTATTTCTTTTCCCAGTAACTTGCGGACCTCAAATGGTGGTATCCCATCTGAAGGACATGGCCTAAGCATTGTTAAATCATCCTCGCATAGCAGTGAACCCTTTTTGAGATCATGACTTGTACGAATACAGCGGCGTTGCAAGGCAACAGTTTCACGTTCGTTCTCTTCAACCTTCTTACTGCCATCACCCAGCGACATCTCAAGTTCCCTCGTTCTGTCAACCATTTCTCTCCACGTCGCTGGTGTCATAGCGAACGCGTGGTCCGGGCCAGCACGATCGGTTGAGTCGGTGAAATGTTTCTCAATCACTCTGGCACCCAAAGCCACTGCGCCGAGAACTGAAACATGCCCGGGCATATGATCACTCAATCCTAAAACCATGCCAGGGTACAGGGTCTCATACTCGCGAAGAACGTTAAGCTGCAAATTAGAATAATTCTCTTGTACTGCGGTGTAGTTAGTATTGCACTGAAGCAGAACCAGCTCAGGCGTGATGGCGAGCGCAGCGTCTACCGCACGCCGAACATCTTCAAGATCTGACGCACCTGTTGCCAACAGCAATGGCTTCCCTTTTGAAGCCATGTATTCAATAATTTCTATCCAGGTAATGTCACCTGAACCGACTTTATAAGCTGGTACAAATGAATCAACGTAATCTACAAGCTCAAGAGAATACGGACTTGTGAAAAAACTAACACCAGCCTCATCGCACGTTTGCTTCAACACAGCGGTCCAATCACGATTTAATGATGCATTCTCATAGGTTTCAAAAACAGACTTTTCCCACGAAGATTGATGAGATTGCTGGCTTCCAAGTTGCTTGAAGCCAAAATCGCTAACCAAAGAATCTGCAGCGTAGTGCTGGAACTTCACTGCATCTGCACCGGCTTCCTTAGCAAGGCAGATAAGATCTTTTGCGCGGCTCAAATCACGGTCGAAGTTGGATCCTATCTCCGCGATGAAGTAAACCGGATCTTCTCGACCAATTCTCTTTTCATCTATATGTAATACAGATTTTGGATGATAACTCATCTCGCTCCTCTAAAATTAACCTGTTAGAAAAATGCAGGCAATAATTTATAGAAAGTTTAATTGTTATAAGGCAACCATTAACTCTAGGAAGATTGAGCATAATGCTCAATCAGATCTTGGTAATTACTAATTCTTTGCAGCAGACCACCATTCAACTCAACAATTTTGTCACAATTTTTCAGTGTAGTAATACGATGCGCAACAATCAGGATTGTGAGATCTTTATCCATGAAATCGAGTGTTTCCATCACCGCACGCTCAGTATCATTGTCAAGTGCACTGGTTGCTTCATCAAATACGAGAACATCAGCTTTCTTGTATAGCGCCCGAGCTATACCAATTCGTTGACGCTGGCCACCTGACAAACGTATACCACGCTCCCCCACAAGAGTATCATAACCGTCATACCAAGATTCGATAACGCCAGCAATCTGCGCTTGTTTCGCCGCTTCTTGTACCCTCCCCCAGTCTATATCCTCTTTCTGCAGACCAAAAGCTATGTTCTCTGCAATCGATGCATCGGTCAGAAAGATTGCCTGGGGCACATGAGCGATATGCGCCTGCCACGCGCGCTGATTAGTTTCATCCAGTACGACATCATCAATGCGAATCGTGCCAGAGACCGGAGAAAGAAGCCCCATGATGATATCAAGTAAAGTACTCTTGCCACTACCAGTTGTACCGATAAACCCCATCCTACAGCCACGCGGTATCAGCAAATCGATATTACTCAACACCCAAGAACCCCGAGAGTTATAACGAAAGCTTAAGTCATTCAAACTAATCTGATGTTTGAATGACATAGGCACTGAAGGTGACTGATTACTATAAGCAGGTTGTGACTGTTCTAGCAGCAGCAAAACATCATTGAGTGAAGCCTGACCACCTAACATGGATGCCCAACCGGCATAACCCTGTTGTACCAATGGCAGTAAACGTTGGGCTGCTAGTGCTAGCGTCCCGAGCAAAGGGAGTACAGTGATTATACCTTCTTGTCGTTGCGTTAACATGTAGGCAAGCAAACTTATGAGTACCATACCAAAAGCCTCAATCACGGGCCGTGGCGCACCTCCCATGATGGCAATATTCGAAAGCGCCCGTCGAAGTCGACCATCAACCCGTCGGTAAACTTGAGAGTATGTTTCCTGAAGACCATCTATCAAAACATCCCTAATACCACCCAGCCCTTCTTGCACTACCTGCGCTACATCATTCTGTCCCGTTGTCACACACTGACTGTTCCGGGCAAGTCGTTTCTTAGTGATGTAGGCAACCAATACATACAGAGCCCCAAATCCTAGAAAAGTCATCGCTGTAAGTTCAGGGTCTACAAAGAACATAAATGCCACAACGGTAGTTACTATGACTATAGAGGTAATCAGCGTGAGCAAAGGAATGATAATGAAATAAACAATGGTATTAATTTTGGTCATTAGAACTGCAACAACTTCACTGCTGTTCCTCGCAACATGTACAGCATAAGACTGATAGAGTGTCCGCCTATAGGCTGCTGAACCAAGATCATTGCCAATAGCATTACCTAGACGTGTCTGTGCCCAAAGTAAGCTAAGGCGTGTGACTCCTGAAAGCAAAGCGGCAAAGCCAAAGAGAATACTGAGTGGTAATAGCAGCTGATCAGACGATGTAAGCTCCAACCCTGTCACAATTGGTTGTATCCAGGGGTGTCTAAAAATATCATCAGGTGCTGTAATTGCTCCTAAGAAGGGTAACACCATTCCAAGAGACACAACCTCGGCCACAGTTCCGAGTAGCATCAGTCCCCCGAGACCAGCCAATTGTTTACGACGACGATGGGAAATGTGAACCCAAAGCCTTGACAAAAGAAAATAAAGAGACTGAGTGTTATCCATCATGCAGACTTTGACCTCTTACAGACATCAGAGAACAATCCACAGGAAATACAATAACCCAGCATCTCCAAGTTAAGGCGAGAAAATCGGGGCAACTCTCCTTGAAAGTCAGTCCTAGAGTGAGAATGTTGGCGCCAACCACATGGATACGTTTTTGGGTCATCAGTTTTAATACCTGATCCGCAACATAACCACCCATTTTGTCATTCAGCCGACACTCTGCCAGAATAATTTATAGATGGGTAGCCCGCTTCAATGGCCTTATTTATCCACCACCGCGTGATTCCAGGCAATCTGTAATCCTTGGTAGTCCGAATGCTTCACGTCAGCGCAACTTGCAACAGGGTCGGGACGATCAATCTCTCTTCCCCCACCGCATCCGTCAATTCCGTATAGCGCAAAGCCGTTGTCTGCAGCGCAGTCAACAGACAAGCGTCATATTCCGAGGCTTGTTCCACCTTATGAATCACCGGCATCTGCAAAAATCGCCCATCCTGACAGTCCGGATCGTAATTGCCCACCAGTTGTATCCCATGGTCGCCAGCCCTGAGTGTAGCAATCTCGGCCAGTTCCGAAACCCCACACAGCAACACCTGCTTCCAGCCCTTGTCCTGACAGGTCGCAAAGGCCTGATGACAGTCATTGCTGGCGCGGCGATAGAAGTCAAAAGAATAGCGGAGGTACTGGGCGGTGAGACGGCTCTTTTCTGCGAAACCTTTCGGGGTCAGGTAGTAGGCATAGCGGTTGGCGGGCGCCTGGCGGATTTTGATCAGGCCTTTTTTGGCACACCGCTTAAAATAGCTGTTGGCCAGCCCCAGAGCGACACCCAGGCGTGAAGCCAGGTGGCGTTGAGTGATGTCGCTGTCACCCTCAATTGCCTGCAGGATCTCGAGTGTTACAGCATCGTCCCTGTTCGTCGTGTTCATGGGGTGAACACTATAGGTAAAGGCGTGCCACGGGTCAATATCTTATCCCAAATAAAGATTGCACGGCGTGTCTATTAGACGAACCACCTGCTCATAAGTCGGATTGTTTCCCACCTCCGTCCTGCTAACCCTGCGAACGCGCCTTCGACCACAACTCAGCAATGAATATCAGAAAAATACCGACCATCAGGCCCAACACACCAGCTAGCACGATTATCGACTTTTCCCTTGGCTTTTCCGTCCGGTAGGGAGTCTTCGCGGCTACATCAATCGTTACAGCCGACAGCTTGTCACGGTTTATCAACAAACCCTCCAGGAAAATTCGCCTCTCCTGCAGGTCGCGCAGACCACTAATGAATGGCTTGTCCGACTTGCGAGATTCGAGCACCGAAATTTCGGCTCCAAGTGCTTTGGTTCCACGCATATAGAGGGGTACTTCAGCTGTGTTAACTTCAATTCCTGCCTTTTCTTTGTCCGTTGTCACGGAAAAACTGCCCGCGCGCTCGATACCCAGCGAGCTGGCAACACGCAGCGCTTCCTGTAGTCGGATAATTTTGTCATGGCGTCTCTGCTCGGCCAGCTTTAACTTGCTGGTCAACTGATCCCGCACACGCTCGATTTCCGCCTGGATCACAGCATTGACGTTGTTGAACAACTGGTGAACAGTACGTTTGTTGGCAAAGGCAATAAACTGGTTGAGCCGCTGTGCGGCCAGCCCGGGATCCCTGTCTCCGAAACTGGCTGTCACAAATGAGGCATCCTGACTGTCCGCCTGCACTCGCAGCTTGTCGTTAAATTTCGTGTTGAATATACCGTCGATATCGGCACTCGTCTGTGTCTTGCCGGCAAGGTAATAATCTGCCAGATCATGGGTATCAAAAAACTCCCGGCGCAATCCCATTGATTTAAGATTCTTCAGGAAGGCCATATAGACGAGATCTGGTGTGTACTGTGTTATCTCGAGGCCTTCCTTGCCAATTATCAGCCCCTGAATATCCCTCTGCTGCGGAGGCAACAGATGTGTCTCAGCACGATACGATGACTCAGCCCAAAAGACATAGGCAAATGCCAGCACAATCGCCACAACCAATGACAACAGGATGAGGTTCTTACGTGCCACGATGATAAGCCACAAGTCAATGAGGCTGATTTCATCATCCTGATCCGTGTAGGGCACCACGCAAACAGGAATCGGGCGATCATTAGGCCGACTTCCCTGCAATTTAGATTCTGAATCCATACTTAATACTTACTCAACACGGTTATACACATCCTCAAACCGCACAATATCATCTGGCTGAGTACGCGGACTTTCTTGTAGTTTTGATTCCATATCCATTTACAACGGCTAAAATCCAGCAATCGGACCGATCACTCGGCATATTCGGCTATTAATTTGACACAGGAA
>QIGV01000074.1 GCA_003230085.1 Gammaproteobacteria bacterium | reverse complement strand
AACGGTAGAGTTGTTAACCCTTTATCCCTTTGGGCAGACCTTGTTGGAGTCTCTCCGCTTTTTAGCGGCACGCCAGCTACATTAACAGTTACTTATACTGTCGTATTCCCTTCCGGCTCCATACCTGCCGGAACACAGTTGTTCAGCTCTGTAAATGGCGTAACCTACATAACTCTCACAACAATATCTCTCGCATTACCAGCAACCACGGTTGATGTTCTGGCCGTTAGGACACAAAACAGCGAATCTGGATCAGGCTCGGCAGGCAACCTTGCTTTGGGCGATACGCTATTATTCGTTGGCCCCCAACCTAACATATCTGACACGGTTATAGTGTCAGGATTCGTCACCACTGGCGCTGATGCGGAAACATCAGATTCATTTAGACAGCGGGTACTGGATAGATTCCAAAGGCCGCCACAAGGTGGTGCTGCATCAGATTACGTCATATGGGGCAGGGATGTTTCTGGAATTGTAAATATTTATCCGTACACCAATGAAGGCTGTGGTGGAAGTGTAGATTTATTTGTTGAAGCAACCCCGGCAAGCTCTGGAAATCAGGACGGAATACCAACACCAGCACAATTATCATCTGTCTTAGACAGCGTAGAGCTGGATGTATCTGGCCTTGCTTCAAGGAGGCCCGTCAACACCCTAGTCAATGCGCTGCCAATATCTGTTATAACCCCAACGGTAGAAGTGATAAACTTAAGTTCACCTGATTTGGCCCAGACTCAAATAGACATAGAGTCTGCCATATTAACTTTTGGGCAAGAAAGAGAGCCATTCATTTTCGGGCTTGGGGTTCCCCCGCGTCGGGATAGAGTGTCCAGGAGCGCCATAAGTGCAGTTGTAGAGGAGATTGTTTCTCAGGTGGGAGGGTCTTTCGGCGGGGTAAATCTATTGGAGCCGCTTCTCCTTACTCCTGTGCAGCTTATTGTGTTGGGGCGAGGTGAAAAGGTTAGAATTGATCAAGTGAACTACATATAATGGATATATTTTTTCGGATATTCAGCCATCTGCTTCCTCGCGCTGCTGCATTTGTTATCACTGAGCAGTCAAGAAGGATTACACAATTCTTCTCGGGCCTTTCAGTTTTTGGTGACAACTACAAAAAGTTTATTGATGACGTGTACGATGACAGGTTTCCAGCAACCACTAGGGACATACTTGCTAATGAGGGTATGTTTCATCCGCCAGAGTCAATGCTAACACCATTACAGAGGCGCGATCGCCTAGAGAGGTTGTGGGCGCGAAAAGGTGGACAGTCGCCAAACTACATTGCCAGTATTTTGGCAGATGAGGGCTTTGTTGGATTAAACATATCAGAGTGGTGGGTTCCAGGCACCGAACCTCCGGTAGGATCCAGCGGGTGCGCGACAACCAGGGATCCTAACACTGCTGGCGCTGGGTCATACTGCATATCAAATAAGAGGTCATTCACCACTGGGATCAACGATATTATTTCCAGGGCCGGTAGAGAGTTAATGAGGTCAGGAAACATCAACGCGAATTCCGGCAAGCTGGGCGGAGCTAATGAGCAAAATATTGAGTGCATCCTCCCCCTGGATCCGCTATGCTGGAATTACATATTTTACGTCCACGGCGCTTCTTTCGGGGTTCCTGGGACTGTTCCTTTGTTTCGTAGGGACGAGTTAGAAAACCTGTTAATGACTTTAAAGCCAGCCCATCAGTGGGTTGTTTTTCACATAAATTACGTTTGAAGTGGAGAAAACTGATGACATTAAATATAAATGGCACATTTGGTGCGCAAAGCACACCGGCAGATGGTGATCACCCGTTAGGATCGTCCCGTGATGCGGACATGGTCGGCGGTGAAGCGGTGCCGAACACCGGTACTCCCTTGGTCAAAGTATTAATTGACGATTGGCTGGGAAGCACTCAGGCGATACTAAATGCAGGAGGGGTTGCCGCCAGCGGCGTGGGTGATGTCGTCGGGGCCAGCGACGTTGTGACCGCGATTCAGAACATGATTGCGGCATCCTCAGCACCACCTACAGCCGTTTGTTCGCTGTCCGACGTGGATTGCACTGGAATAATGGACGGTGATTCGTTACGATGGAACGCCTCCGCCTCAATGTTTCAGCCGTTCTCTAACGCCACGCCGGGATTCGGCTTTGGCTGTCTAAATACTGTATCATTCACTGGTGATACTGCGCCTGTTATCTTCACCTCAGGGACTGGCAGTCAAGGAATGATCCAGATTTCAAACGATGGGCTGCGCGCGTATTCTTCCACTAACTCTTCATCATCCGGTACAATCATCGAATACACTTTCGGTACAGCCCACGTTTTATCCACAATGGTTCCTGGCGCTACGCTTTTTACAGGGTCCAATATACTTGGCGGCATCTGTATTAGTTCTGGGATTGATGTTATGTTAAGAGCCAACGGTAGTAATGTCACTCAGGGAAACTTTGGTGCACCTGGGGACATTTCCACCTTATCATTTGGTGGCATAGTGGAGCCAGTGGGATCCAGTATAGCGGGTATGCAGTTGTCACCGGATGGTATGACTTTATTCACCCTTCATTTCAGTGGTATTATACAGCAGTGGGCATTGGCAGCACCAAACCAGATTACTGGAATGGTCCTCGCGAACACATTCAACTTTGAGGCGCTGACTGGAACAGGTGATCTGGTTGGCTTTGGTATTTCAGAATCAAAGGTTTGGGTTTTGGATGGCGGGTTTTCTCAACCACCAACACTTTATCAGTTTGATTTAACGGCTGACTATGATATTTCTGCGCCGACATTGACGGGCGGAACCGGATTACCGTTCGATATGTCAGGCACTTTCAGTTCTGGCGTGACGCTATCAATAGCTCCAACAACAACCGCTGAGCATATTTATGTTACTGGGGGATTTACTGACGTTTATCGACTGTCTACCACAACAGTGACCGCGTGCCCGTAGCGCATTTTCCATTCTTCTTTTCTAAAAAAACGAGGCAAATCATGGGTATAGAAGTAATTATCACACTAGGAAGTTTTTTGGTGACGAGCGTTATGAAGATTTTTGCTCAAAAATCAGCAAATCAAGCTCAAATAATGGACGCAGCTTTGCGGTCGCATAGACAGGAGGGTGAGCAGAGGGATTCTTTGAATTCCAAAGACACTCATTTTGCATTTACACGAAGATTTATTGCCATTTCAGTAATCGTGGCTATAGTTATCATTCCTATTGCGACACCATTAATTATCTCGATATTGGGCTTGGATGTTGTTCTGGTGAGCAACTGCACATCAAACCCAGACTCATCGTCACTAATTTGGGGGTTAATTTCCTGGTCATCCAGCGACATGGATTGCTTGGCCGGACAAGGAATAATGGTGATGCCTTGGCATTCTCAGTTGGTTGCGGTTATTATTGGCGCATATTTTGGTGATAGAGTTTCGAAATAAGTTGTTTTTTCGCGCCTTTGCGCGTAAAATATTTGTGCTTGTGTAAAATTTCAGAGGATTTTTGGCATATGAATTTAGCTAACAGAGATAACAAAGGTAAAGTACAGCTCAGTTACATACTAGAGTTCCCTGAGTCGATGCGACAGATATCAGAACGAATGACATTGGGCGCTGCAAAGCACGACAGGCATAACTGGAAAAAAGGAATGGGCACAATGTCTTGCCTTGATAGTCTAATGCGCCATTTGTCAGATTTTGCGAATGGGGCTGATATGGATCATGATGACGAATCTTTAACAAATATGTCTGGCGTAATCGTCAATGCAATGTTTATCATCGAACACATGTATGCAGGCGTCAGTGTCGACGACCGCACAAAGATCATAGAGGACAAATAGAATGGCCATTAACCATCTGGTAGAGCAGCCCGGCAGTATTGACGCAACAGACTTAGCGAATTATCCGTTTGGAAAAGCGCAAGACGAAACTCCATTAACCCCCGGGGTTGGTACGGCGTGGGTGCAGCGTCTAATCAATGATATACTTGGGTTTCAGCAGTACATGCTCACTCAGGCAGGCACGGTGCCATCAGGAAACCCAGAGACAATCAATGCTAGTCAATATGGTGATGCTCTGGAATCTATCATTACCAATCACTTGGCCTCAGCACCCATTCTTAATGACGCACAACTAACCGGCACCACAGAAATTGATTTGTCTGCAATGATATCCTCCACCGGACCGCTGGAGATAAACGAAGGGGGAACGTCTTCCCAGACGCCTCTTGATGCATTTGATGCGATAGTTCCAGATGCTACAACACTTCAAAGGGGCGCTGTCATTATATCAGACCAAACGAATGTTGATGCTGGTATTGACCCTGATCTTACTGTTAGCCCATTAACGCTGCGCAACACCCCACTAATTCGACCTTTCGCTGGGTCAATACCACAGTCCAGACCCACTCTTGAAAATGCATTGATTGCTGGAGAGGGCATATCGTTCGCACAAAATATTGCCCAAGGCCGACTGGAGGTCAATTCAGATTCTCCTATTTTTCAAGAGCCATTGCAAAGCACAACAATCACCCTCGGTAATTTTAATTTTTCAACATTGCTGCTTGGTGAGGGTGTTTGGTATGTCAGGTCCGAGTCAACCGCATTTGCAGGCCAGCTGCAAATGCAATTACTTGAAAATGGAGTATGGATGTTTATAGATAATGGCGACTTCTTAACGCCAGAGCCGCGCTTGGTTGTGTCTAGCGGAGTAAATGTTCGGTTTAGGTTATTCGACTCAAGCGGTCCCTTGATTGAAAGGCAGGCGCGCACCAATCGGGTGATGGCGTAATGGATGCTGATTTGATACGCTCAGTGGCTGAGCTGGTGGCAATCGTAGCCATTGCTGTTGGTTTTGGCCGCCTAAAGTTTATAGCAAATAAAAGTTTTGCTGATATTTTGCTGCTCCAACACGAAATTAATAACCTAAAAATTCGAATGGCATCTGGCGATCAGATAATGTTGTCTCACGGCCATATTTTGGAAAAAATCGAGATACGGACAGACAAAATCCTGTTTTTGCTCACCCATAAGGATTCGGTTTGATTGAGTGCGTCAGGGTAAGCGACAATTTTGCAAATCTAGGAGTATGAATCATGTATCATGCCGCCGGACAGAAACAGCGCCATCTTATGATAAGAATCAAAATCGTAAAAAAAATAGGCAGGTATGGATGTTTGTCCCGGTTTAAGGACTTTTTCAAGTTGTCTTTCCATTCTCTACGCATAAAAGAGCATACATTTGATCTAAAATATTCTCTACAGGAGGATTTGCATCTTTGGGGAACATTAGTGGTACGCGTAAGTAAGTCCGACAAGAGCGCTGGCTCACTTTCCAGGGACCGGGTGTGCGAAGAGATACTCAGGTGTCTGCTTGATCTTGAGATGGCTCATGGCTGCTCTCATGGCTGCCACAAGATAACAATAGCGGTGATTTAGGGATGCTGTCTCGGGATAGGTTTTCTAGTGAGGACATGGCAAAAATAAAGCAATCCATGGATATTGTCGAAATTATCGGGAATACGGTTGATCTGCATCCAAACGGCACGGACGAACACAAGGGATTATGCCCATTTCATGAAGAGAAAACTGCATCATTTACTGTCAATAGCGCCCAAGATGGGAATTTTTTCTATTGCCATGGCTGCCATGTACACGGGGACGTTATCGACTTTATTTCCAGGACAACGGGCGAGGCAATAGGCACAATCTTGTATGAGCGGGGATTATCTCTCGGCTTGGTTGATACGTCAATGACAAAAAAGGTCAAATTGATCGACAGGATGCATATATTTTTTCAGAGTTGCCTTGCTCAATCTGATGATCCTGCCGTATTGGATTACCTTAAATCAATCGGCCTATCTAAGGAAACCGCAAAGGCGTTCGGATTGGGTCTTTCCCCAAAAAATTCAGCAAAGGTATTGTCTATCATCACGAAAGCTGGATATTCCATCAATGATATCGATGAAATCGGAATGCTTACCAGCAAAGAGAAATATGCCGACAGGCGACTGTTGGTAGAGGGTAGAATTGTTTTTCCTGTGCACTCATTGAACGGATCGGTCGTTGCGTTTAACGGTCGATCTCTGTCGGGCACTATAAAACCAAAATACGTCCACACAAAAAACTACGGCAACTCCAAAAAACAAGACTGTGTGTTTTTTGCTGGCGGCCATGGGAAATCAATAGTTGTCGTAGAAGGGGCAACGGACTCTATTGCTATGAAGATCGCTGGCTTTGACTCCATGTCAATAAACGGTTCAAAACTGCATAGCGACACAGCAAAATTCCTCGCCAGAAAATACAAATCGATAACCCTTATATTCGATGGTGATTCTGCGGGGTATCGCTGTACAAAGAATGCATTAATGGAACTAGCCCAGATAATCGCCGAAAAAGGCTGCTCCGTTTACGCATCGACCCTGCCTGCCGGAGAAGACCCCAGTTGTATCCTGTCAAATGTTGGGGTTACCGGGTTGGTTGACCTCGTTAGCTGCTCTCAACCGCTCTCAGAGATAGCTTTCGAAGAAGCTCAAGAATTATTGGATGGTAACGAAGATATTAATGGAATATTTTATAGGATAGCAGAATCAGAGTGCATCCTCCGGAAAATGCCCTTGAGCGCGACGAGCTATTGTATTATTTCTGCTCTTGAAAAAGCGCATGCGCAAAAATAGATATTTATGCATATTCGGCGCCCATGCTCTGGCATAGGCGTTTAGCAGCAGGAATCCCCGGACTTTAGTCCTGTGGGGGATGTCAAGATTTTCCTTCTAAATCTCTGTATTCTGTATACTCTTGGTTTTGGTTATTAAGAATACTTCCGCCATAAAGTACGCTACGCACATAGCCGTTAACCTTAATCACAACTCCAAGGTAGCGAACATTATTAACTCTTCCACCGATGTCTACGATATTTACAGTACCTCCAGAATTCACGTTCCACACAATTGCGCCATCCTTGACCTTACCGACTATCCCGTCGTGGCCAACATTTCGTACTATTGCGCCATCGTGCATGATTTTCACTTCGCCTCCATATACCTGGTCGATATTGCTTCCGATCCTAGCGTTAAGGATTGTTCCACCTAAAACCAGGTAGTGCGTCCCGGGCTGTGTGTTGTTTAAAACTTCACCTTCTTTAATGATTTGTATTGCCATAATATAATCTCCTTTCTTAATTCAAAATTCTGCTGTATCATTAACGGCCTGCGGGCAAAAACCTTTAGACTGTTCTATTTTCAACGCCTTGTATTCATCACTATCCCATTGCTTGACATCATCCCCATGCCTAAAGGCAGGGGATTCCTACTGCTAGACGCTCATGCCCGAGCGCAAGAATGTTCTTTGCAGCATTAATATCTCTATCGTGCTCAGCTCCACACTCGGAGCAAGTCCATTCTCTTATTCCAAGTCCTGCGATACCTTTCGGCCGCGAGTTTGGCAAAGTGCCACAACTCGAACAGGTTTGGGTAGTGTTCTTCTCATTTACTTCCAAAAACTCTACTTGCATCCTAATGGATTTATAATCAAGCATTGTTTTAAGTTGGAACCATCCAGCATCTAAAACGGATTTAGCCATATTTGTTTTAGCCAATCCTGATGCTGATACGTTCCCAATCACGATTAGTGCGTTTTCGTTGACGATCTTTCTGCTGAATTTGTGATTTGCATCAGCCCTGCAATTCTTTACCTTGGCGTGTATTGCTCTTACTCGCTTCTTATTTTTGGCTCTTTGCGCTATTGCTAGCTTCTTTTCTGCGCTGCGGTACCACTCGCCACGCTCAAGTGTGTTGCCATCTGAGCATGTTGCGGTAGTCTTAAGACCCAGGTCTATGCCAACTTGGCCTGTCCCTGAGCATGGCTGTATTTCTATTTTCACGCATACATTTAGGTACCATCTTCCCCGCGAATCCTCTGAAAACGATCCAGAACGGAACTCGAACTGCCCAAGACCATACGAATCGAATACACCGAAATGGTGATTAAAGAGTACAGCTTGGCTGTTACGCCATATTAGTTGCCTGCTTTTGAACGGTACCCAGCCTAAAGACCGCCTCGCTCCTCCCGAACAGCGCCACTTTAGTTTGTCTTTTTTAAACTGTTTTCTTGCCTTTGCGTGACTCTCTGTTATTTCCTGTACTGTCGCTGATCCAATTAGATTCAATCCTCGCTCTGTACGTATCGTCTTGAAGGTTTTCGCTAGATCAAACGCGCTATATGGAACTCGGACCCAACCGACCGGGGGAATAGGCACATAGCAGTTTTCGTCCGTGAATGCGTTTACGGCGTTCCACACCTGATTGACCTCAAAGGCCATTTTGCGCAAAAGCTTAGCGTGCTTGTCTTTTACGCGAACTCTAAGTGTTTTTATTGTCGTCTTCATTTGTTTTTTTGATTCTTGATGTATTTTTTAATTTGCTCTAGTGGTGCGCCGCCTACTGTGGAGACGAAGTAACTGTTTGTCCACAGAGTAGGAAGCCTTGATCTCAATTCTCTGAAATTAACCCTTAAAAGTCTTGACGACCTGCCTTTGATGGCCTTTACTAGCCTGTGTATCCCATACTGTGGATCAACCTCCACGAGAATATGTACGTGATCCTGATCGCACTCTATCTCCACTAGTGTCGCGCTTTTTTCCATACAAACCTGAGCGGCTATATGTTTCAGCATACACTCCACCGCTAATCCCAATACTTTTCGCCTGTATTTAGTGCACCACACAACATGGTATTTAGACGAATAGCACACGTTGTTGTTTGTTTTAAATTCCATATATACATTATATACAACGCATCCACATAGTCAATGTTTATTTTTAATTGACATTTGCTGTATTTTTATATATATTAATATCTCCTATCCCTCCCCATGGTTAAAACCAGGGGTATCCCGGAGAAAATTGATGATTCATCCTCCTAGATTTGCAAAATTGTCGCTTACCCTGACGCATTCAATCAAACCGAATCCTTATGGGTGAGCAAAAACAGGATTTTGTCTGTCCGTATCTCGATTTTTTCCAAAAAATGGCCGTGAGACAACATTATCTGATCGCCAGATGCC
>QIGV01000086.1 GCA_003230085.1 Gammaproteobacteria bacterium | reverse complement strand
CTTTAACAACATCGGAAAAGATGGTGCCTGATGTTGCTGCATAGATACCGTCTTCAATCAACAGAATGGCGTCGCTGTCGCTGATGACTCTCAGACAACTGCCTAAACTGTTACGGTCAAACGGTGATTTATTTATAGTATGAAGTGTAGACATAATAATCTCCGTCAGAATGTGATGATGACTTCTTGATCAGCCATGATGGTTGCAAGTTCTTTGCTGGAAACCAGATGAATCGAGTCTTTTTCAGCCCAGTCATCATCTTCATCTTCCCAGACCAGGTGCTGTAAGTCATCAAGTGTCAATCCACGAGCGTCGAGAGATTCTTTCTCTATGTAGATATTCTTGATTTCATAGTCACCCAGAGCAGAATAGGTCGGTGAGAAATTTTTCATACCGATAGCATCCGTTTTCTGGCCCTTGGTCAGCTCATAGACACCGTCATCCATAAAGACCAGTGAAACCACCTGTTCGAATGCAGCACTGATAAGGACAACTTCAAGTGATTCCAGGGCGTAAATAGTGCCGTATGGTGCTTTACGGTTTACAAACAAGAATTTTTTAGCCATTTCGAATTCTCCCCTTTCAATCGCCGAATACGACCAGACGGTCCGCTTCGATACCGGCTTCGATCAGCTGTCCTAGCCCTGAGATACGAAAACCTTCTGCTATATTGTTAGCATCTTTACCCTGACGCTTTGCCTCGTCCTCATCGAGCAGGCCGCGACGCTGAGCGGCTGCGATACAGACAACCAGGTCGAGTTCGTGTTCTTTCTGGAGCTTAGTCCACTGCTGGGTGATATTTCTGTCATCCTGCGGAGGGACTGCCAGACGCGTCGCGTTATTGACACCGTCGTGATATAAGAAAACACGAAATATTTCATGACCCTTTGCTAAAGCAGCTCGGGTAAACTGATACGCTGAATCAGAGGCCTGATGCTGATAAGGCCCCTCATTTATTTGTATAGCAAATTTCATAACATAAGATCCTGAATAACAGATTAGAAACGGATATGGGTTGAAGCGTTCAGACTGTTACGGGCACCACGCCAGTTATCAATATGGTACTTGGTGAACGGTAGCCCGGTCTTTTCGAAAAACTGAGGCCAGCCGATACGTTCAATCCAGTCATTCATGCGTTCCCAGTCTTTGGCATCTGTTTTATAGGTATTAAGAATCTTTTTAACGATAGCCGTCACTTCAGGCCAGCGTGGCGGGTTGTTCGGTACGCCGGCTGCAACCAGACGCTGGAAGGTAGGCTTGCCACGTGCATTTGAGTGGTTACCACCAACCCATATAGCCAGTTTTGAATGTTCTGCATCATTGATCTGCATTGGAGGACAGGGAGGGAAACAGGCACCACAACAGATACATTTCTTTTCATCAACTTCCAGCGATGGTTTTCCATCGACCATGGCCGGGCGAATCGCCGCAACGGGGCAACGCGCAACAACTGATGGTCGTTCGCAGACGTTACCGACCTGAGTATGGTCGATACGAGGTGGTTTAGTGTGTTGAATATTGATGGCGATATCACTCGAGCCACCACAGTTAATCTGGCAACAGGACGTACTCATATGCACACGGTTAGGCATATTACATTCTTTGAACTCATCAATCAGTTCATCCATCATTGATTTAACAACGCCGGATGCGTCTGTGGCAGGGATGTCGCAATGCAACCAGCCCTGGGTATGAGAAAGTGTTGTAATAGAGTTGGCGGTACCACCAACGATGAATCCGGCTGCTTCGATTGCGTCGATAAGAGGCTGAACCTTCTCTTCAGTATCCACTACATATTCGACATTTGAGCGAATTGTGAAATGGATATAGCCGTCTGCATACTTGTCACCAATGTCGCACAGTGTGCGCAGGGTAAATGAGTCAAGAATACGCTGAGTAGCACATTTAACGGTCCAGATCTCTTCACCACTATGTGCGTAATGTACGAGTACACCCGGCCGTGGATGTTCATGATATTTCCACAAACCGTAGTTTCTACGCATTGTAGGATGCATATACTGGAAGCCGTCTGGACAACCTGATTCAATTGGACTACGCATATCTAGCGCCATGTCTCTCTCCTGTAGTTCTATAATCTCGTTTACCCGTCACGATTGAAAACAATGACGGGTGATTTATTGATACCGATCTTGATGTAAAATCGATCAGGCGCTAGCTTCTTCCCGCTTGCGCTCAAACCATTTGGTCGCTTCTTCATTCCACCCGTCCATGCGAATGTAAGAGCATTGACGGGGTTCAGCGATCATATTCAGATCTACCTCTAAACCGATGCCTTCTAGGAAGTTAACCAGGCCAATACGCTCAATCATTTCACCACAGCGCTCATGTTCAAGGCCATTCTCGGCCCAGAAATCAATAACTTCTTCAGCCAGTTCAACAAGTTCTTCGTAGTCCTCCATGGTATCCAGTTTCTTAAACGGTACAATTACTGTCCCCATCAGGTCACCGATTTTCAGTGTACGCTTACCGCCGATAAGAATGGTTACACCACGATCATCACCTGGTGTCAGTGCCTTGTTCATGACGTTCAGGCAATGCATGCAACGAACGCAGTTGCTATTATCGATGGTCAGTGTGTCATCATCATTCAGTGTCATACAGTCGCTAGGACAGCGAGTGGTGACGTTATCAATAACATACTGACGACCTTTTTTGGCAATAAAGGCTTTAACTTCTTCCTGATCAACCTTCATATCATCGCGCCAGGTGCCAATGATCGCGAAGTCAGAACGCTCAATGGAATTCTGGCAGTCGTTAGGACAACCAGAAACTTTAAATTTGAACTTATAGGGCAGAGCAGGACGGTGTACATCATCGGTAAAGTTGTTCATCAGATGACGATGAATGGCGTGTTCGTTGCAACAGGACTGTTCACAACGTGCCATTCCAACACAGGACATACCTGTACGTACGCAGGGTCCGGCACCACCAAGATCCCAGCCGTACTCGTTGACTTCATCGAAAAAATGCTGAATGTTCTCGTTTGTTGTACCGATAAACATGATATTGCCCGTCTGACCGTGAAAAGTTATCAGACCTGAGCCGTACTTTTCCCAGCTCTCACTCAGCTGACGAAGCATATCGGTAGTATAATAGTTGCCTGCAGGCGGCTGTACGCGAAGGGTGTGAAACTCTTTAGACTCGACAAACTGGTCACCGACTTCTGAAAAACGAGGAATAATACCACCACCATATCCATATACACTGATAGTACCGCCTTTCCAGTAGCCCTTGCGTGTTTCATATGAATGTTCTAGCTGACCCAGTAGACTGTTCGCTACGCCACGAATCGTTCCATTTTCGTGGTCATCACGCAGGTGCTTGATGCCACTAATGAAGCTGGGCCATGGGCCATTTTCCAGCTCATCCAGCATTGGTGTATCATAATGTTTCTTGTCAGCCATTTACGGTCTCCTTCAGAATCGAAATCAGCCCTGTCCAGGGCAAAATTTTAACCTTGTAATAATTGAATATACATCATCAACTATTTATTGCGTTGTGCCGAAACGTTGCTTTTATCCTACGTTGTCACAGAGCTCTGTATTATCAAAACAGCGCTATTTTAAATGTGTGCGTGCGTATAATGAATCCTACTAAAGGGGGGTAGATGATAAAAACATATATTACTAAAGGGATATAAGCCAGATAAGATATATGTGCTCTGTAGGATTAGGTGTATCTTACAACTGATTGTATTAAAAAGTAAAAAAATATTATAAGACAACGTTCTTATAATGTAATTGTTAGATAGAGTCCCCTTTAATCCATAAGCACCGTCCTCGGCATGATTGTTTCAGGGACCAACAATTTTATGAAGCAGAATCGCGCCAGGAGTGCTTGTACGGAATTAATGGTGGCACGCACACTCCCCTTTTGCCCCAACGCCGTAAGGGAAAGGGTATAGGTATCATCCATTGTTGCCTGTCATCATAGAGCTGGGCTGCTGTCTGTAATGAATCGGCAGGGAAATACATAAGGGGACCTCTATTGATTAATGAATATTCATCTCACTGCCAACGGATAACCGAAAGGGGCGTATGATTTGTACGCATTGAATTAGAATGGCAGGATGCTTGCAATTTTAGGAAGCAATCTGGCAACATGGGCCTGGATATTTAAAAAATAGAAAACAGGAGCCCTAAGCCCGACAGACCCCTGCTTATCTCAAGAGGATGTTTTGGTGAATAAGCCTATTACCTTGAATGTGGACATTGATCCTGGTTTGCGCAAAGAACTCATAAAAATGGCCGCTTACAAGGAGATTTCTCTTTCAAGCTATGTAATTGAAGCGATTAAAGTACAGCTTAATCTCGACAAGGGCCATCAATTTGCTGAAAATAACCTCGCTCAGACTAGTGTTTCACCAGAAGAAGCTGCAAAAAATCTGAAAGAGTTTGTTGAGGCTTCCGATAATCGCGGTGATTAATGAGCCAGCCAGGCCAATCCTGCTCTGAAATAATTTAAGGAGACTCCGATTAATTCGCCATAACGAATAGAATCTTTTTGTCATTGTTTGGATATGGTTGACTTTCTTGCTTTCTTAACCGGCAGAAAGAATGGTTTATCGCTGGTCTTTTCTTCAATTCTTCTGAATATGAAACAGTTTGTACTGTTCGTTCTCCATAGAATATGTAACCTGACAAAAAACAGATAAGAGGTTGAATATGACCGATGAAGTGCAGCTCTTTTGCGGCGAACGTAATCTAGACTTAACTTGATCGTGGGTATTTACAGATATAAACTGACGCCTGGCAGATATAAATTGACATAGCGTCCGTCCTACTCAGCAAATATAGACGAAGACATCGCAGAAAACTGGCTTAAAAGGAAAAAAGGAAAAAATGTTTCGACGTAAGGATAATGAGGCAAGCAGTATAAGTGTGTTCGTCGAAAAAAAGACCAGGATGTTCAAATCCAAAATAGATTTTGCCCTACATGGTCAGCACACTCACTACTTTAGTAAGAAAGAGTCATTAGATACCACGTCAAACCCCGCATGCAAAGTTTGTGGCATGTTGCTTTCTGACTACAAAATACAAAAGAAATTTGAGTTATTGAATAAAGAGATTAAGAAAAAGAATCAAAAATAGCACTTTAAGAGAAAGGGCCTTTATATACTGATTTCTGCCCAGTATTTACAGATATCCTAAAAAAAATCAGCCGGTCTTCTGCAGTGCTGTTTTCGGCGTGATGAATAAATGTTTCGTCAACAAATATATCTTCGCCGTTACGCCATGAATAATCCGGTAATCCTCACCATCTACTCGAATAAAACAATCATCAGAGTTTGGTGTTACCAAGCCTAGATGGTAGCGGATTGAGCCAGAGCATAGGGGTCGCAATGCCGAACCAGCGTGGCATTAGGGGGCAGCAGGGTATAAACTTTGCGGGTCCTTACAGTAATTTATCATAACCCGTGTCAGCGCATGAAGAGGAATCACAACAATACAATGTTGGGGGGATCTCTGGATACTAATTTACCTGTTTTGTTGATAGTGCGAGATTATTAGGCTATGTATATGGATATAAAATAAGGGGTTTAAAATACTATGACGACTGAAACGGTAACGCAGGTAAATGATATTTCTGACGAGGAACAGGAATATCTGGAACGTACAGCTCTACTTGGGCTGGAGTATGTGCTTGCGGATTTTGTTCGAGAATTTCAGTCTGCAACGAAACGCTGGGAGCGAATTGCCTTCCCGGCAATGATTATATTTGCCCTACTCGCCATTTCTGGTTTCTGGTTGATATACAGTATTACGGAGGACATGCACCTCATGTCACAAAGTATCGACCCACAGATGTCACAAAACCTCGGTGATATGTCAAAGAATATTGCCACCCTCACAAATCATATAGTGCATATGGATGAAAATATCTCTCAATTAGTGGTTAGTGTTGGTCAGATAAATACGAATATTGCAAACGTTGATGGATCTATGACGAAAATGCAAAATGACATATCAAGCATGTCAAGCAATATTGCGCAAATGAATCAATCCATATATGCCATGACCTGGAACACAGGTGTAATGTCAAATGATATAAATCGTTTGAATAAAAATATTGGCAAGCCCATGCGTTTTATGAATAATTTTATCCCTTAGCTTTAGGGGGCCTCTGATCAATTTGTGAACTCGTATCTCACGCCTAAAATACCCAGTTTTTTCGTTGCAAACCTTCGCAATAGCTAGCCATTACGTGCGATTTGCGCCTCAAACCTGGATATTTTAGATCGTAATCTACTTCGTCCGGAATTAATCAGAGATTCCTTAGGTTTGTTTATTATCTGCCCCCCCTACCATTTCTCTGGAATTTTTTTCTTAATGACGATTGAAGTTTTATTGATATCGATATAACCGTGTGCTCTTAAATCCGATAATATACGGCTGACCATTTCACGAGATGCCCCGATCTTATTGGCAATATCCTGTTGTGTCGGCTTTGGTTCCAGCTTATGAATGCCATCACCGTCCTTAGCTGATGCAAGCAAAGTTACTCTGAGACGCCCATAGACATCCATTAATGCCAGTTGTCGCTGTAATTCGGTGGCATCACGCAAACGTTTGGCAAGCACCTGTAGCATGATCAGCGCTATTTTCTGATTATCAGCGAGGCACTTCAAAAAACTCTTTGATGTGATGACAGAAAGCTGACTGTCACAGATGGTCATAGCGGATGCCGATCGGGGTTTCTGGTCTATCAGTGCAAGTTCACCAAAATAGTCACCCGGTTCAAGAATCTTTAACTGCATTTCTCTGCCATCAGTATCACTGATGTAGATCTTTACCTTGCCTTCATTGACAATGTAGAGAGAATCCGACAGATCACCTTCAGCGATGATGATGCTGTTCCTGGCATATTTCTGACGTTGGATCTGACCTGATAACAATTCCAGGTGTTTGCTGGCCAGATTGGAAAAAAGAGGGATGGAGGTCAGGATAGAATTCATTACAATCTAGCTGTAAGAATAGTTTAATGGAGCTGGCATAATTATATGTGCCCAGATGATTTTAAAAGTACTATCATGTAATCTTGAATGTAAGATCGCTCATGATTATATATTATAAGCAAGCCTAAAGAGATTGAAAATTGATCTGAAAAAATCTGCTGTTACGGAGTCATCAGCCACGTGAAGAATTACATTATACTTGTGAGAACCTGTTTTCTTTATCTGCTTTTTACAGTGATGTACGGGCAATCTCCCGTTGTACTTGCTGAACAAAATACTATACACCGAGATAGCTGGTATCTCTCACAACCAGAAGAAAGTGCAACCATACAGATGTCCGGTCATGCATCCGAAGAAGACGCTATTGCCTATATTGACCGCTCGAATCTATCCGGTGAAATTGGTTATTACCAGACCCGCTACAAAAATAAGCCTTGGTACGCCGTCACCTACGGGTTATTCAATACGCTGGCTGAAGCACGAAGTTACTTGAAGGCACTACCGGATGACTTACGACTTCATTCCCCCTGGCCACGCACATTTAAAACAATTAAATCGTTAATAGATGTTACAAAAAACTCTCCTGATGACAATCGAGATGAGGAGAGCACTGTAAAGAACACTGCTTCGACATTCACTACCTGGGAAGAAGGGCAGGCCGCCTACGATAAGGGTCACTATAGCAAGGCCTTTAAGATTTGGCAGGCATTGGCGAAGCAGGGTGATGAGCTGTCCCAGTTTAATCTTGGTGTGATGTACAGCCTTGGAGAAGGAACAGAGAAAAGCGGCAGCAGGGCAATTAAATGGTACATGCGTTCAGCCAAGCAGGGCTATGCGCCTGCACAGTTCAATCTCGGAGCAGCCTATCTGGATGGCCGTTCTACCGTCGTCGATAAGCAAAAGGCAGCTGCCTGGTGGCAATTGGCGGCTGAACAAGGATTTGTTCAGGCACAATTTAACATTGCCAGCCTGTACTGCAGAGGTATTGGTGTCTCACGGGATAGCGAACAATGCAAATTCTGGTACAGACGTGCAGCATCTAATGGCGATACACTTGCACGAAAAATGCTCGAGCATATCAAAAACAGTGAGAAAGACAGAGCATCTAGTGGACACGGCGAGCAAACAACTGACTCAACTGTTGCATTGCACTCTGGTACAAAAATATTAACCGATACCAATGAGACTACTAAACAGCAGCCTCAAACAGAATATTCTTCAACCGGATCATCTGCAGATGTGGATGATGAGCTTGTGGCTGTGGCAGAAAAGTCATTGCAGGAAGAAAGGCAAAGTAATAAACGGACGGAAAAACCTGAAACACGTAAAATCACCTCCCAGGAGCAGATCATGCTGCGTAGGGCGCAATCGGCGTTTACGCGAAACAATTATATAAAATCGCATGATATCTGGCTGCCGCTAGCCGAAAGCGGTATCGCTGAAGCACAATACAGTCTTGGTTTCCTCTATCAGAGTGGCTGGGGTCCTGAACGCGATTTACATAAGGCTGTCGCATGGTATACAAGCGCAGCAGAACAAAACGAGGCACGCGCACAATTTAATCTCGGTGTCCTACTGCTTAATGGTGAAGATGATGTTGAAAAAGATATCGAAACAGGCGTGTTGTGGCTTACTCGGTCTGCTGAAAATAATAATACCAGAGCGAAAGAATTCCTTATCGGTCTCTACAGCAAAGGAAAATATGGAATTGAGAAATCAAAGGAGAAGGCAGATTACTGGAAATCACGTTGAATCTGTTGAATAAAAGCATACTCTTCCCATCACAATTTTAGTGCCGGGGCAGGTGTTGTGCGGCGCTAGCTTTGGTCAATAAAACGGTAAGAACTGCTTTTGCCACACTCACATAAGGCAGCGGATGTCACCCTTCTTAGCCCCACTATAGGATCAAGGGATCAGTCACCAATAAAATGCTAGCCACCGAGGGCTAGCACAAAAAACCAGTCAACTCATAATCCGGGGCCAACGGTTATACATCGCACCTTCCATCTCCGGCTCGATAGTGACAACATAAACCCGTTGCTCATCCTGATCACGGGCAACCAGGCCCTGTAACCACTTGCCCTTGGTCAGGTCATACCAGTGACTGTGGCCTTCAATATCCTTTTCCATAAAGGGGAATCTTCACCGGCACCGGAAACCAGCGTTCCCAGCGCCCACTGTATATTGAATCCAGCCGTGCCCAGCCACCTCGCGGCAAACGACCCGTCTGCTCACTGCGTCGCCCCCAGGATAATAACTGGATCTCACCTCCTTTTGCCCGTACCGGCAACATGGCCCTGGGGTTAGAAAAATAGACCCGGATATCCTGGCCGTTATACGTGTAGTAGACCCCGCCGCACATGATTTTAATGAAGTTGAAAGCTAAAAGTTAAAAGTTCAAAGTCGTAAAAAATTGAAATGCATCAGGAAACGAGCTGTACCTGGGTTTCACTTTAAGCTTTGAGCTTTAGACTTAAAACTGCCGTTCACACCGTCTGCCTGTGCCCATAAGGTTTCCACGCCGGTGCAATCACATTCGGCATGCTGGAACGATTCAGCAGTCGGGCAGGAGCCAGGGTGAATTCGCCGTAGCGTTGGTTGATGCTATCCATGACGCCATTGACCCGTTTCATTTCATCGCCATGACTGAACATATCCAGTTGTCCGCGGGCAGGGCGGGGGTCGAGTGCCGTGACCT
>QIGV01000127.1 GCA_003230085.1 Gammaproteobacteria bacterium | reverse complement strand
TGCACCACGATCGTAATTATATTCCATATGGGACATTTCAAAGAGGCCGAGCAGATGCCTAGTCTTACTGGTATCTATCGCATCGAACTGGCTCTTGTTCCACACATAGGCCGCGTTTGAGTAGTTATTGATCCATTCCTGGGTTAGATTTCTACCATCCAGGCGTTCACCCTGGCCGCCATCTTCCGGATCGGCACCCGTCACGCGCTCGATGAAGCTGCGGCGTCCTCCACCCATGGCGACTTCCAGACCATCGACCAAGGGATATTGTGCGGTAAAACGATCAGGGAACTCAACAAGCTGCCGAGCAATATCGTCACACCCAGCCGGATTCGACAACTTTGACACATCCCGGTCATCTTCAAAATTTCTTTCCACTACATGTGCATAGGTCGCGGCTGGCGTAGCATGGGTCAACCGCGCAGTGGTGACAACGCCAGTGGACATGCCGATGATTTCGGCCAGTTCCAATGCGGTTACCACCTCATTGCCGGCCTGTGTACTACAGTCACCGCGCGTGACATTCTGATTCACACCAATCACACCCGCCTTGGTCTTGATTCCAGACATCATAGCTGTCATGGTTCCAGCTGAATCCGGTGTCTGCTAATTGGTATTGTACGTCTTGGCCAGCGCGATATTGGGAAAGGTCTCAAAAAAGAGCTGGTGCTCCTCTCCATCCAGGCCAAGCATCTGTCCTTCTAGAATACGCGCAGCCGTCACAGTAGAGATTCCCATCCCATCCCCTACGAACAGAATAATATTTTTCGCATGATGACTAATCGACCTGCTCGTCTGTTTGGCCGTAGCCTTATTTTTCATGACGGTCTGCTTACCGACTGAAAACCAAGTTCCCGGGGTTTCGTGGCTTGCCGAGACTGCCACAGTAGATGAGGCTGCCAATATGGCGCCAATCGAGAGCGGAATAAGTCTGTTTTTAAATTTCATTAGCAATCTCCTTGAAATAAGTTACAGGGAAGGCACACGATAAAGGAGAATCTTTACAACGCAGTGAAGGAAATATTAAATATTTGCGTCTAATCACGACGACACCTGTTGTCACATAACTTTCATGATACCTTCACGATTCTGTCATATATGTTTGCGAGTATTGCGTTCAGCTTCATTGCAGATATCGGAAATCCTGCTGTGACACAGGTTTTCACCCAACCACCAATATGATGAATCGAAGGAGAACAGTGTGAAATTTCAAAAAAAGGTTGTTCTGGCTGTAAGTACAGCACTCAGTATGAGCCTCATGACCCCGGTCGTGAATGCTGGCGGTGTAACTTAATAAAGATGGTGGCAAGTACATGAAGCTGGGCGGACGGATCCAGCTGCAATATCATTATGAATGACCCAGGTGAAAGCACAACTTGATCAGGTTGTCACGATCAACATTCGGTTTCTGATTGAACGTGTCGCCATCCAAGCATACCTCAATCAATGTCAAGGTCTGGTGCCCTATACGCCGATAGCAGACTATTTTTCGAGTAAGATTACTATTTGGAGAAGGAAATATGCGAGGGCAGTAAACCGCATTTACCTTAATATTTCAGTCACGCTTCTATATGGTTCAACACGGCCTCATACATTTAATGCTCAACAATCCATACTTGATCGGCATACCAGACAGTGAGCAAATGCAATGCGTACCGTACACCATGATTTCGATGATAGTTGTGGCCGGCCATACCTCCTACACCGATCGCGACCCATCCACATGGCCGATCTAAATGATCGATAGATACCCTACGCATAGATGTACCCTTATTGATATCCCTAATTTGGCGATATTGTATTCTAAGCTGCTTAGCCCACCATAAGCGCCATTCCTTAATCTCTTTTAATGTATTTTTATTATCTGGAAAGTGGATGACATCAATCCAGGCCTTCGGCACCCCTACTGTACTTAAAAAATCAAGATAGCCCAACGCTTCTTCAAGTAACCCGAGCCTGACTTCCATGCTTCGATTAGGCACGCCTTTTACAAAATGACGTAGTCCGTTTTTCAGAATCTCTCGTTCTGGAAACTGGTTTTCTAGTTTCCGCATTATCCGTTGATAACCAAACTGATATTTCTTGCTTCTCGGCAAGGCAGGAACAAGCGGGAATCTTGGCATCTGCCTATTTGTTCTGAAGCGCTCATATAAATATAACGCATTGTTAGAAACGCGCATAACCTCTTCTCTTTCAATATTTTTCAAATCAGCCACAGACCCCACTGATATTTTATTTTCAAAAATTAATTTTAGCAGCGAGGGAAGATCTCTAATTTGAATTGGTGGCCTAGTAGCAACACGACCGCTACCTGAGCCTTCATTTTTGACGATTTGTTTTTCACAAAGATCTATTAACCGGTGGGTATGCTTTTTTCGGGCGTGGCTCAGTAGCGAATCTATATTGTACTGACCTGGTTTACCATCAATACGATGTTTCTCACGAATGCGATACCAGTAGTGTTCATTAGATCCTGCAATGAGCTTTTTGAGTGCGCCTTCATCTATATAATAGGCATTTTCACAATGCACTGATTTCCACGCATTATCATCTGTTCTAAATCGGACTGGTCTGACAAGGCGATGAACGATCAAATCAAATAGATGCAAATAACTGACGATGGATGTATCGGGGGAATGATGTCCCATTAAAAATGACAGAAGATATAGCATGCTTTGAGTTGGCTCAAAGGAACGCCCTGGTATAGTTGGAATTAAACCACCACGAAATCGAGTGCATGCTGCAATACTAAGATCTGGATGCTGGAACAAGTCTATATTTTCATCTATTATTTTTGGATATTCAGGTACCAGTAATTTAATCAGTGTCCAGTTAGAAAATGAATGCCGTAGATGATGGAATACCAATGTCTGATCACCTGTAACCTTTCGTATTGCTTTCTGAATGGGAGGAAATATGTCCTTCTCGGGGAGAGGCTGATTCGCATTGATCTCACGAGAAAATAAATATGCTTTTCTATCCAACTTATTTGTAGCAGCATCTCGATATTTGACCCAGTTCATCAGTTTGTTGTACCACTTCTCTGGGAGTAACGTGCGAAGAGGTAATAGCCTGCGACTCGATGGATATTTTAGACGACGCTCTTTGTGTCTGCGCACTAAGAGAACAGGATTTGATCGTCCCGAGACATCGATCAAACGAAGATGAGACACTTCATTTTTTCTTAACCCACAATAAAATGATAATGCGGTGATCAATGTAGTTTGTGCCGCATATTGACTGCCAGTCTCTTCAAGATAACGTATGATCCTATCAAATTCTAAAGGCGTCACTAGGTTGGGGCTTACCTGCCCACCACCTGCTACCCCCTCTAGATCACCAGTATCAAAATATGGCACGCCATCTATTTTCTGAGCAAATTGCGCAAATGCAAAGATCCTGCTACCCCCATTGCAGCTCTTACTACTATCAATTGCCTTCTGTAAATTACATATCCATGATTCTGCATCTAGTTTATGTGCATCATCATCCTTGAATGCATTCAACAAGGGTACGTAGATTGTCGATAAATAGTCTCCAATTGTACTCGCCGTTACTTCTTTCCCTTTCTGTCCACCGTAACGCGCAAGACAACACCCATAATACCCAATCAGGCACGCAATAAATGTTGCTCCCTCATGCGGTTCTTTAAATACCGTCATACCTGCGTGATAGCGCTTATTAGTGCTTTCCTTCCCAATCAGCGCTCTTCTGATTTTATTCACATATTCCAGCTGTTTACCGACTGTCACATCTTCACTATCAATTGCCTCTTGCCTGATTACATTACGATCTAGGGGCAGTGCTGAATCGGTATCTTTTGGCTTAAAATATTGCACAGCAACATTGCGATAGACTCTCAACCAAGTCTCTGCAGGAAGGGCTGTCCATACTGGTGTAACCTCTGCAGAACGACGCAGGCTGGGTGGTATCTCTAGCGTCCAGGCTGTAGACGCCCAACGGGTCAATATAGCGACTGATTGGGGTCGCAGTAAAACAGGCATCTCAACCTCTTTAAAAAATTGAACCATCATTTGTTTTATGCCGACACCCGGCATCATTAATGTGTCATCTCTATAGTCTTCCCACCAACGATAGAGCAATAACTCAGTTACTGGATCAGAAAACCAACGGTATGTTTTCCGCTTATCATGATTCTTCTGATGGGTGGCAACCGGTTTCTCAAGGGAGGCCCATAGACCTTGCTTCACGCACACCCATTGTTTTTGTGTTGTTTCAATCAACACTCTCTGCATCCAGGGGGTAAACATCGCGCCGTTTATAATGGCAGAAACAAGAATTTGTCCTGCGCGCGCTTTTTTTGAGAGCACATCAAGTTCTTTCAATGAATCACGGTGTTTTTTCTCAAGATTCCGATAATAAGGGAGTGTCCGCATATCCTGCTCTATCACAACAGGCGCTTCTCTTGGCAGTTGAAATAATATTGGTGGTAACTCCACTCGCCAGTCCAGCATCTTACGCCCGACAGCGATCATGGTAATGATAAATTTTCTCTGGATTACATGGGTTTTTATATCGCTCTTATCTGAGAGCTCCCTGAATATGTTTTTGTAATCATCCTTGGCAATCGATATATCTCTCTTTCCAGCAACCCAGGATGGCCGAACTTTTCTCAGCCAATCCAGGACTTCCCCCTGGATAAGACGATGATCGGTTTGTTGTTGCGAAATCGTTGGAGGTGGTGATGAACCACCAGCCATGATCTCAAGCCAACCCTGCCAGATCGACTCATTTTCATGACCGTCACTTAAGCTTCGATGCTTATCCGTGTGGTCCATCCAAGTTCTTTCAGAAGAGGAGTGAGATACTGATCTATCTGCTTTGATATCGTTTTGGGTGACAAGGTAGAGTAACGGCCCCAAGGCTCACATCCGCGGCACCAATGCCCCATGAAGGCATCAATAATGACGGAGGAGCAACCCCTTTTCACAAGTTCAGAGCGCAGAATATGCCGATTACCATTTAATCTGGCTTGCATGTGCAATTGCTGATAATTATTTTGAAGCACCTTGGGCGAGATTTTATCCCAGCCTCCTTGGTGATTAATGAAAAAAAAGAAGGGGATACTATCATCACGCTGCAGGCGCCCACGCTTTTTTATAGGCGGAGGTACCCTATTCCATTTAGCCAGCTGCTGCGTTAAGTCTTCGAATAAAATATCATCCAACTGAGCCAACCGATTTCGCAATCCCTTGATGTGGTCTTTGTAATAGCCAACCTGCTTCCTGCAAATATCCGGCACCCATACCAGGCGTGTATTGTAGGCATCTTCATTGTCTTTATCGGAGATCGCCATAAACCCTGTTTGTGCATCAAGCAACCTTGGGTCTGGGAATGGATCATTGACAGAACGATACCCGGTAGAATATAGCATTAAGAATACGGTGTACGCGGTGTAATTGTTATGATAATTGATTGTCCGTTTTGCAACCGGTAACCGTCTGCTGATATCGGTCAATCTTTTCTTCAGTCCCGCTGATAATTTTTTGACAGCAGAAACTCGAGGAGTCAGCACTGAACCCACGTGCACACCATTCTCTGCTGGCTCTGAAATGCCATCAAAGGAATATTGTGGTTCAATACTGTCAAATATTTCAGGCATAGACAGCGCACGACATTCGTTATTCACCTCTGCCCATATATCTCGACAAATTTTGGTGTAGGCTTCCTCTAATCGCTGTGTGGCTATCCGTGTATAGAACAGCTGTGTAAAATAATTGGGTAAAGGTCGCCCTTTTAAATAGGCGGCCATTGTCCCATCAAGATTGGGGGATTGCATTGTTCGTAATGCCATGTAGCTCTCAATCCTTGAGAAGGTCAGTCGCGAGGCAGGATAGCGACGTCTGACAGATTCTCTCCATTTACTGGCGGCCATCTCAATTTTTTTATGATTTATTGATCCGGACAGGTTGATATATTTCTGGCGATCTCCCGCGCAAGTGCTCATCAAGCGTGTTTTAATTTGACCTAACCAATGCGCCAAGTGACCAGGGATTGGCAGTAAATATTCCCTTGTCACTGTTAATACATCAACACGCTCTACTTTCGAAGGACGAAAGTACATGGGATAGGGCTTTGCAGAAATACACCATTCTCCAACCCATGGCCTCCCCTTCTTCCTTGATTCCTTGAGTTGCATATGTAATTCATTCCGCGCTTTTCCTTTAATGATAAACTTAAGGCGCATTGCATCAGCCAGCTCCATCCCCCTATAAAAGCAAATCGAGAGCAATGCGGCCAGAACATCACCTGGTACGTCCTCATATACCTCCTTTTCTGCTAATTTGAATATTTCAACCCAGAAAACATAAAGATCGTAACCAGTGAGTTGCCGCCACTGGACAGATAAAACCTGATTCTCCTTTTCTATCGCTGCGGCAATTTCCCGGGCATGAATACGCAACCGCGAAACATCAAAGTGACTTTCAGGCTTTATATCAGGCGGCGACTCTTCCTCAGCATATGCCTCAGATCCATCAAGATCATCCGGCGCAATCCCCTGGTCTTGCGCCAACCGTTTGTCATCCTGAGTGAGTCGGCTACCCTGATACATTGATAGCCTACCAATTCCAGAGGCTTTAAAATTCTCACTACTGCTGGTTTTTCTCCCAACACCCTGGGGTATGACCTGCACCATATCACCGCGATGCAAGCCACGAATGCCATAACGCTCCTTTGGTCCATGACTACTGCGTTGAGGCAAATAACTGCCTTTGCTGAATTTAAGCATTAATAATCGTGACAGTGTGTATATATAGTCACGATTTCGATCTTGAGCAGGTACTTTTTCAAGGGCTTCCCCCATCTCAATAAAACTGTCATCCTCATCAATTGCATCATCTAAATCCACCCTGCCGACTTGCTCGTCCATAAGGCTACGCAGGGAAAGACCAATGACCCCTCGCTGTGATTCAGACAGTGTTTCCCAATTGTTGCGATATCGAACGTAAACTGCCGTGATCAATGTCATTAGTGTCTCTTCTTTATGACGGTGCTCTAGGCCCATCATCAGAACCGCATAGAATGGATTACTTCCACAAATACCCCGGGGGTCATTTGCGTCAAGCCTTTGATAATCTGGATAATCCAGAATTATAGGACGTTTATCCAGGATATCGGTGGCACAATCAGTCCAGTCTTTGAGTATTGAGCAATCATCCTTCAAAACAAGACGTTCAACATACGGCAGCCATTTCACTACCGACTCCATCACCCAAAATAATCCCTGGAGGTTGCCAGGCGCCTCTATGGCATGAAATAACGAATGCGCAACATCATCCACTTCAATAAATTGACGACAAAATTCATCCCATAGTGATTTATCAGCTGACGGATGAGGCCACGGTGGTTTGGAATCCCATTGAATCTTATCTGGATTATGATCGTCGGGAGGTATGCTGCTCATTGAGCTTTACCTGTCGACCTACTCCCACACTTCTTACCTGGCTGGGTCTCCATTCGGCTACTTGGCAGGAGCGTGTTGCGACTGACGTTCATCATCGCAGCGAGTGTTTTTGCCGAGTGTGTATTCTTCATCACTTTCTTTAACCATTGCCCCATCAATTCCATTTTATCAGGGTCATCCTCTATACCCTCTATAGTAGTACGTGGAAGCGAGCTTAGTGACATCCAAGTTGTGCCGAGTTGACCTGCAGGTGAGGGGCCTAGGGTATGAATGAGCGGTCGAAAAAAAGTGTCGCAGGCCGCAATTTCACGCCTCATCTTCAGATTTGTTCGTGACGTGATGCGCCAAACAGGAAATTCAATTGTTTTAGAGGTTTTGCTACGGATTGACTGGACAATGGCATAACTTCGGAATCCAGCGATGACAGCATCCTTTCCACGAAATTTTGACGTCACAATCGGTGCAACTGCCAGTAGCGTCTCAAGGATCTCTATTTGGCAATCATCCACTCCGCGTGGCGGCAGCAGATAGTCGGCATCTGCCAGCTTTGCGATATCAACAACATCGGGATGAATCCCAATGATATTGTCGCGTGTTATCCATACCTGCTTAAGAACAGGGCAGTTCACTTTGTAGGAGGACCGCGTCAAACCATAAGATCTCTTTTTAAGATTTGAATTATTTTTTCATCTTTTTGGGTGATTACTTCAATTTATTCAGATAAGACATCATCTTGATCCGTTGCTAATGTCACTTTCAACAACTAGATTCATACTGACAAAATAGCGTCCAAACTAAAATATTCTACTTGCCTGGTAACTTCCCTATCTCAACCAACATTTTCTTCAATACCTTTCTTGAATATCTCTAATAATGCCAAAGTTTTCTCATGATTTTCTCTATCAATTTCAGAAATATCTATCATTTCTCGTGCTAGTGTATTAGCAGAGGTTTCGCTTATCTCATAACCAAGAATATCCAGGATTTTTTTCTTTGTCTCAATCTTTGCTATCCGTCTAACATCTCTACCTAGCAATTGAGCACCCGCTCTAACATAATCAAAACCTTCTACCAGCAAATCGCTTTCTTCATCGTAAACTCTGCCTGCATTACCAGCGTCCATATATGTGCATAAAAGATAAGCTAGATCCTTTGCATCTTTGTTGCTCTCTGGATACCTCTCTGCCCAAGCAATTATTTTTAATATTGCCAAGCCAGCTGGGGAGACAACCGGGATATCGAGAATTGGAACATCCCTCAACCTAACCATCTGCACATCATTACATGCATCTTCAAGACCTAATGCATTCATCACTACATCATGCTCAGGTGGCCAACTGATTTTATTATCGTCTTCAATGGGTCCAAATGGCACTATATCAACGGGCAAATGCTGTTGCCCCTCATATAGCAATCTGTGGGGTTGTTGATCTATAATAAACCTACCGGTAGCAATCAGTCCTTTCGTTAAATGATTATAGTCATCCCACCCATTTACATGGACAGCCAAATCAATATCATAAGTTCCTCGCTTAATTTTTTGCCCATAACCATGCATAAGAATTAGATCACGTGCTGTTGCACCAATGACGCAATAAGGTATAGCTAAAGACTTCGATACTGTATTTATAAGATCATAAATATCAATAAATACTTCATTAATCTTACCTGATATATTTAATAAGTTCTTTTTCATATATTATATTTGCAGCTTCTATATTTCTCGTATCACCTGTTGCCAACAAATCCGCATAGACTAATATTGGATGTGTTATTCCTTCATTATTCCAGTCACATTTAATATCCCAGAAC
>QIGV01000098.1 GCA_003230085.1 Gammaproteobacteria bacterium | reverse complement strand
GGGCAGAAGACCCTGATGCAATTACCGCAGCAGTATCCGGATTTTATTTCCAGCAAACAGGTGCAGGAGTTGATCAGTATGATTCAGTTGCAATTGGGTCAGCTGGGTCAGCGGGTGGTTTCCCTGTCTCTATCCTCAGTCGTTGGTCTGATCAGTATTTTGATCTATGTCATTCTGGTCCCTATGATGGTATTTTTTCTGATGAAGGACCAAGCTCGGATAACACGTTGGCTGGCTGATTGCCTGCCGAGTGAGAATGCTCTCGCCAAACAAGTCTGGAAACAAGTGGATATCCAGATCGGTAATTATGTTCGAGGTAAATTCTGGGAAGTGTTGATTGTCTGGTGGGCGGACTACGTGGCCTTTCGTGTGATGGGGTTACCCTATGCCATGTTACTTAGTGTTCTGGTGGGTCTGTCTGTGCTGGTACCCTACGTCGGTGCTGCCGTGGTCACCGTGCCGGTGATTGCCGTGGCCTGGCACACTTGGGGTTGGAGCCCGGGCATGTTTTATCTGGTGTCAGTCTATCTCGTTATTCAAGCATTGGACGGGAGCTTGCTAGTGCCACTGCTATTCTCCGAGGTGGTTAACTTGCACCCGGTAGCGATCATGGTTGCGGTACTCTTCTTTGGTGGTATATGGGGGGTGCTGGGTGTGTTCTTTGCCATTCCACTCGCAACCTTGGTGCAGGCTGTGATGGTGGCGTGGCCCAGGGCGGGTATGGTCAAGACAGATATCACCGGCCCATCCTGATCAAGGTTTTGTGTGACCATGTGATCTATGGTGTAGGTTCGCTATTCTCGGACAGCCTCCTGGTTTGGCTTCAAATCAAATTCCAGTTGTGCCTGACTGGCTTGTAATACGAGCCAATTCTTGAATGCTTGTATTTCAGACTCATGCAAACGACTGTAAGAGCAGACGAAGTAATAACTGACATCGGACCGACTGACTACATCATCAAACAAGCAGATAAGCCGGCCACTTTGTAATTCCTCGACGACATGTGCGCTGCGAGCCAGAGCAATACCCTGATGTTCAAGTGCGGCTTGAATCGCCATGCTGGTTTCGGGAAATTTTGTGCCTTTTGGCATTTTGCGTAATTCCACCCCGGAATCCAGGAACCAGTCTCGCCAGCGTGGGCAGATATCGTAGGAAGTACGTCTGAGTAAGTGATGCTGCAACAAATCGACAGGTTGTTTGGGTATTTCGTGTTGCTCCAGGTATTCAGGACTGCAGACCGGGAACACCCGTTCACTCAACAATTTCTCGCTATACAGTTCAGGCCAGCTGCCGTAACCCAGTCGGATGCCAACATCTGCTTTGTCAAGGCTGAAATCAGCCAGTTCGTCACTGGTAGAAATCCAGATTTCAATATCAGGAAACTCCCGATTGAACTGACCCAGGCGAGGGACAAGCCATTTGTTGGCAAAGGATTGTAGTGTAGTTACGCGCAGTGGTTTACTGGGGGTTACATCGTGAAGTTCTTCCAGGGCGGATTTGGTACGCCGTAAAAAATCACGAATAATCGGCACCAGAGTTTGTCCCTCTTCGGTTAGTTGCAGTCCGCGACCACGGCGTTCGAACAGCTTGACCTCCCACAGGGTTTCAATATGGCGAATTTGATGACTGATCGCACTCTGTGTAACATGCAGCTCGCCAGCAGCACGCGTGTAGCTAAGATGGCGGGCCGTGGATTCAAGAGCTCGTAGGGCAGACATTGGTGGGTAATGAATAGTCATACGGTCCCGTATTGGGTTGTGCTGGGTGTCAGGGTAGTAAGGGGAAGAAATCAGCGCAGTAGTGAAATACTAACACAGCACCACTATCGAAGATGGTTATTCGAGAACATCGAACCCGTCCGAGAACAAGAATCTGCCGTGGAAAAGCTGCCTTTGGCCGGTTTTTTCCCTACGTCGTTACACACATCCTGTATTCGCCTCAACATGGAATGTTGTCTCAAAGGGTTCCCCTCGCTAAGACCGTCATGGATGATGGAAGGGGTGGTTTATAGGAGCAATACACCGGGTCTATTCCTGTTCCCGGACAACCTCATGAAGTGAATTACTGAAAGTGGCAAATATTTCTTGACTAGAACGACTGTTCGTTCTAGTATCAGAAAATGCCGTCTCTAAAGATCAAATCCAGCCGTAATATTCCAGAGAAAATCCTGAAGACTGCTATCCACCTGTTCACGAACCGTGGCTATTTCAGTACATCCGTGTCGGATATCGTGCGTGAATCCGGAGTCAGTACGGGCTCGATATACCATCATTTCGGTGACAAGGAGGGTATTGCCAGGGCTTTGTTTGAAATGTTGGTACTGCGGATGGAAAATGCATTTGATGATATCGAGCGTCAGCATGATACAGCACAAGCCCGTTGTCGAGCAGTTATTAAACTTCTTTTTCAGATAACCGAAGAAGAACCGGAGGTGATGACCTATATGTTGTTTGTAAAACATGAGGAATTCATGCTCGGGACAGCCCCGATTTGTTCATCAAAACCGTTTCGGCAAATGCGTGAAATGGTCGCTGAGGGGATGGATAGCGGTGAAGTACGTCCGATGGATCCAATGGTTGCTGCTGCTTCTATATTCGGTGGTGCCTTGCGCATGATTAGCATGCGCTTGGACGGAATTCTGCAGCAACCGCTTACGGAGTATCTGGACGAACTATGGAGTAGTGCCTGGCGATCGGTCTGCCAGTAAATAAGGTTTTTTGTAATATTAAATCAGAACGAATATTCGTTTGAGGAGTGTATGATGAAATCAATGGCTATTGTGGTACGTGATGACTCTTATGATAAATTGCTGACACCCTTTGCCTTCGCCTATCTCCAGGCGTCTGAAGGTTGTCAGGTAGATATGCTATTTGTGAATTGGGCCGTCCTTGCCTTGACAGAAAAAGGTGCCAAGGAGATCAGGATACAAGGTGATCATGCGGACCAGGATCAGTGGGTACGTGAGCAGGTGACCAAGGCCGGGCTGCCTAACGACATCAATGCTTTGATTAAAGCACTGAAGGCAACAGGAAATGTGAACTTTTATGCCTGTAGTCTCGCTTCACAAATTTTCGGCGTGGATAAGAGCAACCTAATTCCAGAGGCAGAGGGCATTATTGGTGCCTCCTGGTTTCTGAATGAAAAGGCTAACAACGCAGATCATTGTCAATATTTTTAATCCAGAGCCACTATGGATAAAAACAAAATTACCCAATCGCTGGATACATCAGGGAAATGCTGTCCCATGCCGATTGTTGATACCAATAAAGCGATTAAAAGCCTGCATATTGGCGAAATTCTCGAAATTATAGCAACGGATCCCGGCACCCGAAGTGATATTCCGTCTTGGTGTGAGCGAACGGGTAATGAACTATTGTCTTTTCGAGAGGAAAACAATATTTTTAATTATCAGGTCAGGAAATTAAAATCAAGCTGAGGTTTCTGTATAATCCGAACAGTATATATAAATCTTGTAGGATTCTAGGAGGCTGTCCGAGAACAGGAACCGTCGCGAGGGAAGGCTACATTGAGGTAGATTTTTCTGTTTTCCTGTCAATTGCAGAGAGATAACCAAGAGTTTATGATGCTAACCAATAGATTATGCGCTTTGCACATGCTGCTTTTATCTTTTCTATTCCTACCGACTGCTGTAAATGCTGCCGAAGAAGGGCCGGAAATTCCAGATTATCCGGTCGATAGGGTGGCGGATAATATTTATGTAATTCATGGTCCGGTGACAAGACCCAATGAAAAAAACCAGGGTTTTATGAATAACCCAGGATTTGTGCTCACCAGTAAAGGGGTTGTGATCATTGATCCAGGGGGTACAGTACAGGCAGGTGAAATGGTACTAAGAGCCGTAAGAACAATCACGGACAAACCTGTTATTGCTGTATTCGATACCCATGTCCACGGCGATCATTGGCTAGGTAATCAGGCTATTCGTAACGCCTACCCGGACGTACCGATATACGCTCACCCCAATTTTATTGCTGAAGTTGCTGCAGGAGTAGGTGATAAATGGGTTCAAATCATGCTGGATGCCAGCAAAAAACAAAGTAGAGGAACAAAAGTTGTTAATGCTGATCATGCCTTGAATCCTGGGGACAAAATTATTCTTGGTGATACTTCATTTGATATTTACAATTACGGTGTTGCCCATACAGATACCGATATTATGATTGCTATAAATGGTAATACGGCATTGTTTACCGGAGACAATTTGATAAATGGGCGTCTGGGTAATACACTTGAAGGTAATATAAAAGGACTTATAGAGACCGATGAAAAAGTGATTGAAGCAGTACATCCCAAGGTCATTATCCCCGGACATGGATCTAGTGGAGGACTGGCGATGTTTAACTATAGTATTGATTTTTTTCGCATCCTCTATAAAACAGTAGGACAGTTGTACCAAGAAGACATGAGTGATTATGAAATGAAGCCCAAGGTCATCAAGGCATTAGCAAAATATAGAAACTGGGAAGACTTTGACTTGTTATTGGGAAAAACCATTAGCCA
This sequence comes from Gammaproteobacteria bacterium, assembly GCA_003230085.1. Taxonomy (GTDB): domain Bacteria; phylum Pseudomonadota; class Gammaproteobacteria; order SZUA-140; family SZUA-140; genus SZUA-140. The sequence goes on along the minus strand of QIGV01000098.1, from coordinate 4,873 downwards.
AGCTTATCTTGAAATAGAAGCTGTCAGCTTTTGACACGATAAATCGCTAATTTATTTGATCGCAGTCCCATCATCCGGGGCAACGGCAGTATAGCGGCTGGATTGAATTACTCAAGAGACCTGTGGTTCATTGCTTTTCATCCAGATTTAGACCCTGCCGGATTCAGGCCTTGAAATTCGCTTCTCTACTCTTCCTGTGTGACAGGCTCTGCCACGTGCTCCAACATATCGGCAATAACACAGCTGATGTGTTCGTCGGCAACGGTGTAGTGAATCTGTTTGCCATGTCGCTGACCCCGCATCACCCGTGTTGCCCGCAGCAAACGCAGGTGATGGCTGACAAGGGATGCAGAGAGATTCAGGGCAGTGGCGATTGTTCCCACCGAAGTCGGGCCATGGAGGCAGGCGAGAATAATTCGCAGACGGGTCGGATCACCCATTAGTCGGAACATCTCCGTGAGTTGGATCACTTGATCATCATCGATTTCGGGGAGTTGCGACAGCGTTGTGGTTGGATTTTGGACCATGGCTTATTGTATCGTGCAGTGCATCTTCCTGTCATCGTTTCATGTGGTATCTGATGGCAATTAAAATACTACTGGGCCATTTACAGCTCCATAGTGGCCAATCCTACGTCGTTATTTGGAGTTGCTTTAGGAAATAGCCTGTTTTTTGTGCCATCGGCTGGTTTTTCGGCATGATTTACCCTGCCAGGTAGCCATCGCTGCGGTAATTCACAACTTGACCTTGTCTTTCTCGCCCTATTCGATAAATCACAGCAGCTGATCGACCACCAAGGCGATGATGTCAAGCATCAGATGGGTCATGAGTTTCACAGGACCCTTGACGCGTGCCCTGGCGCTCCAAAATCATCCGAACATCACAAACTTTACCAAATGGCAATGTTTGGACAAGCTGTCTGCAAGGTTGCTAAGCGTAATCTACCCCCAACGTCGGAATCCATCTGTATTTGCGGCAGCTACTAACAACACTCAGGAAAGTCCCCAGGAGGCTGTCCGAGAATAGAGAACCTACTACGCACAAGCGGACTTTGGTCCGATTTTCCCTCGCCACGGTACCTATTCCCGGACAGCCTCCTAGAGAGTATTGCCTAGAGAATATTGCCTAGAGAATATTGTGATTGTAAATAGTTGTGAAAATAGAGCAATTTCCCTATGAGCCATGAGGCGGCTTGCTCCAGACAGGTGGTGCTGTGCCTTACTACAACATGTTAGCCGGGTTTTAGGATCCATGCCCACAATATATCAGGAGATATCTTTGCGACCACATATTCAAACTAATGAGTATGATCACTACAAAGTAGTATGTGATTTTGATGGGACTATTTCACGAGTTGACGTGACCGATGGCCTACTAGAAGCATTTGCACCCCTTTGCTGGCATGAAATTGAGGCGCAATGGAAATGTGGCTGGATAAGTTCAAAAGAATGCATGCTCAGACAAGTAGAGCTTATCGATGCAGACCTGTCCTCAATCGACCATCTATTATCCAAAATAGATATTGATCCAGAGTTCCCTGATTTTGTAGCAGAGTGCAAGAATTCTGGTATTAATGTACAAATAGTTAGTGACGGAATTGGCTATGCTATAAAGAAAATCTTGGCCAGATATAATCTTGAAAGTTTATCTGTCTTGGCCAACCAATTGATAGTAGGGAAGAGTAACAGATTCTCATTGGTGTCACCATACACTTCACCTGATTGTAATCAAGGCACCTGTAAATGTATTCCGGCAAATAATATCGATGGGCGAATATTGATAGTTATCGGAGATGGTGCATCTGACTATTGTGTTGCGGAGAAAGCCGACATTGTCTTTGCTAAGGGAGAACTTATAGCTCACTGCCGTAGATTCAGAATTCCCCATATACCATTTTCCAGTTTTGCCGATATTCGTATACAGTTTCGCCAATTGGCTGAACTGAATTATATATCCCAACCTCACAGTTTCAATGAGCATATGGAGATCATTGCAAATGTTTAATAAAGAGCAAGCCAGACCTGTAACTAACGTTACCTTACAAGATAATATTTACTTGTTGTCAGAGCACGAACGTGACTTGGTCGAAAAGGAAGCCAGCTATTGTTCCTATGGTGATACGGTTCATTATCTTGAGCCAGCAAAGTCGTTTAGCCGATGTAAGGGAAGCTTTCTATATGATGAGCATGATCATTCTTATCTAGACCTTCAAATGTGGTATTCAGCGGTAAATTTCGGATATGCGAACCCCCGCCTTAATAAAGCGCTCAAACGCCAACTGGATACACTTCCCCAGTTGGCGTGTCAGTATCTCCATAGCGAAAAGGTTGAGCTGTCAGCTGCAATTGCAAAACATTGTGAGCGGGCCTTTGGGCTCAGGGGCAGGGTTCAATTTAATGTTGGGGGTTCACAAGCCGTTGAGGATTCACTCAAAATTGTCCGTAATGCATCGGATGGTAAATCACTAATGTTTGCCTTTGAGGGTGGGTATCATGGCCGTACGTTAGGAGCATCAGCAATCACATCCAGCTATCGTTACAGACGTCGTTATGGGCATTTTGGGGACCGTGCCCATTTTGTACCTTTCCCCTATTGTTTTCGTTGCCCATACGGCAAGAAGAGAGAAGACTGTAACCTGTATTGTGTAGACCAGTTCGAGCGTTTGTTCGACACGGAATACTGTGGAATATGGGACGGGAAGGCGGGCCAATCTGAATATGCCGCTTTCTACATTGAGGCTGTGCAGGGAACGGGTGGCTACGTTATTCCTCCCTCTGGATATTTCGAAAAGCTCAAAGTTGTGTTGGAAGCACGTAATATCCTGATGGTCGACGACGAGGTCCAGATGGCTTTTTATCGAACCGGCAAGTTCTGGGCCATCGAGAACTTCAATGTCAAACCTGATATTATTGTTTTTGGCAAAGCACTTACCAACGGTTTGAATCCTCTGTCCGGAATCTGGGCACGAGAAGAGCTCATCAATCCAGGAGTATTTCCTCCAGGCTCAACACACTCCACTTTCTCCAGCAATACCCTGGGGACTGCCGTAGCGCTTGAATCGATTCGGATGATGGATGAGTGTGATTATGCAGAAATCTCCCTGAGAAAAGGCTCATATTTGCTAGCTGGTCTGAGGGACCTGCAAAAACGCTATCCGGTAATTGGTGATATTGATGGGTTGGGTATGGCACTTAGGGTTGAGATATGCAAACCCGACGGTATTACACCGGATAGAGAGCTGACTGACCGTCTCATGCAGGAAGGGATCAAGGGCAGGTTTAAAGTAGATGGCCAATACTATGGATTGGTACTGGATGTGGGTGGTTATTACAAGAATGTACTCACTTTAGCCCCGGCACTGACCATCTCTAAGGCCGAAATGGATTTGGCCCTCACATTGTTAGATCAACTCTTTTACCGATGCAGAACAGCCTGGGAGGATAGTTAACCCAAGATCTATGCCCAATATGGCTGGGTAATGGTAATTAAATATGATCGACGCTGATAACAGGCATTCTGGCGGGACCGTAGCTTTGCGTGAGTATAAATAACTTATGCGCTTACGGGTACTACACATGGATGAGAGTCTGATGGCACAGCCCGCCTTTTTGAAAGCCTGTGGTAAAAGGGTTCAACAACTGGATTTGCGTGCGGAAGGACGGCAGTTGCGCATGTGGGCTAGTCGCAAGAATATAAAGAAGTTTATTCAGAAGCTGGATCAGAATGATGGTCAGGATAATAGTCCAACAATTTCCTTTATGGGATCAGGCGACTTTCATCATCTTACCGCTGCTTTGGTGGAGCGTCTGCATGGGCCACTAACAGTTATCCACCTTGATAATCATCCTGATTTTGTTCGCCTTGCCATACCTTATCATTGTGCATCATGGGTAAATAGGATCCTGGATCTGCCGAATGTGAATCGGGTGATTACGGTAGGACCCTGCACCGATCTTACAGCACCGCAGTTTAGCTTAGGAAACCTGGCAGCACTGACGAGCGGGCGCCTGGAACTCTATCCTTATCGGCATGGCCCTTCACTTGTTTGGGGTAATTTTGGTAAGGGCCCTAGCCACCAGCAAATTGGAGGATATATTCATTGGCGTAATGCTGGAGATGAAGACTGGAATACGTTCTGGGTTGAATTACTATCCAGAATATCAACGCCGAATGTCTATGTAAGTATAGATAAAGATGTACTGAATAGTGATGCTGCCATGACAAATTGGGATCAAGGCAAGATGCATCTGGAACAACTGCTGGAGGCGTTGAGGCTCATTGTAGAACGATGCAATATTATTGGGGCAGACGTGGTCGGAGATTACTCACCGGCTAGCGAATGCAATTTGGTACACCGTATCTCAGCATGGTTGGACCACCCGCATATCAATGTAAACGCTTCGACTGCGGCACAATTAAATACTTATTCCAATACAGCTATTGTTGAGGCAATACACGGAATTCAAGGTATGTGTCCATCAAATAGAAAACCAGCAAGTTGATATAAATGAAGTTTCACTAACACAGGACCTAATTTTACTTTGACTACTTCAGATAATAGCTTCTTTATTCCAGGTGATTCGCGAGGAGTATTGTTAATTCACGGACTGACCGGCACACCTACAGAAATGAAATATTTGGGCCGCAGCTTGGCGGCGACAGGCTTTACTGTATACGGAATGCAGCTTGCTGGGCATTGTGGAGACGAGTCTGATCTGTTGCAAACAGGCTGGCAGGATTGGTGCGCGAGTATCGAGCAGGCTCATGATTGGCTCAGCAAATATTGTGATATCACCTTCGTTGCGGGCCTGTCAATGGGAGCCATACTTGCCCTGTATCTTGCCGTACGCAGACCTGATGCCATTGCAGGTAT
>QIGV01000071.1 GCA_003230085.1 Gammaproteobacteria bacterium | reverse complement strand
CAACTGAAATGATTATAGCGCCTATAATAGCTCGACTTTATGTAAAGGATGAAAGATATAAGCTACAGAATATTCTAACTAAGGCGGCGCGTATCTCTTTTTTCTCCGTATTGCCATTTGGTATAATATTTATTTTTGCAGGAAACTATATTCTGCCATTTTTTGGCAAGGAATTTATTATTGCTAACTCTGCGCTCAGTATTCTTACTATAGGACGATTAGTTCATGTTGCCTTGGGGCCTGGTGCGCTGTTGCTTTCGATGACGGGGCATGAAAAATCTGTTGCTAATATTGTAGCTATAGCTGCCTTTTCAAACATTAGCGCCAACGCCGTGTTGATTCCTCTATACGGTATTGATGGGGCTGCCGTAGCATCCGCAGTCAGCCTTGTTCTTATGAGGATAGCGCTCAGTATATACACTGCACAGAGAACGGGAATAAATGTAACAATAATCAACCGTTGCCATGTCGGAATCAAACCATGAATCACGTAAAGAATCATCTTGCTTATCTGAAGCTGATTGGAAAATCATCATTAGAGTCAATGCGAATAAATTTACACCACAATGGATCCTGTGGTATTTATAATCTTAATTCTGAAACAGTACCTGTATTTTTTATTTTCTCGCTAGGTAGAAGTGGGACGCAATCATTTTCAAGGTTATTGAATAATGATCCTAGGGCTACCGTTGTTCACGAGCCATTAAGAAGGGATGCTCTCGAATATGCACGATCATTTAGTGATAGCTATAGTTATGATGACTATATAAACAACTTTAGGATGAAATATATCCAACATAATATATCCAGCCAAAGCATCAAAATATATGGAGAAGTGAATAGTGTTCTCAGGCGTCACGCTGCTGCAATCATGGCCAATGTTCCGAATGTGAAAGGATTTTATCTTATTAGAGATGGTCGGGATGTGGTAAGATCAATGATGTCTAGAGGTGGCATGTCCAACGATTGGTTTTATAATAGAATAACTCCACCAAATGAAGACCCATATTTTAATACTTGGAGCGGTATGGGAAGATTCAAAAAAAACTGTTGGGTATGGGCATCGGAAAATACAATTCTCTACAAACAATTTGGTACGGCACTGAAGTTCGAGCTGCTCTTAGAAGATTATGAATATTTCAAGTCCAATTTGTTGGATATCTTACATTTGGATATTAGCAATGAGACATGGCAAAAAGAACGACTCATTAAATCGGAAAATAGAACGAAGAAATTTACATGTGAGCCATACTCCAAGTGGCCTATTGTATGGAAGGAAACCTTTTGGAAAATATGTGGAGATATGATGCAGAAGCATGGATATTGTAAAGACAGAAGCATGGATATTGTAAAGACAAGAGAGAGCATTAAGACATGAACATTGATTACCGTACCCGTATCTACGAAAACTATGCAACCAATTTTCAGGATGCGCCGAAGACTTTTGATGAGACTGCTGCCTGGCAATGGGGTCGAGCACAGCGCTATTACCTGCGCAACTGGCTTCCTCAAGACAAGAGCGCAAAGGTCGTTGACCTGGCCTGCGGCGGCGGCAAGCTGCTCTATTTCTTTAAACGCATGGGCTATAGCGATATTACGGGTGTTGACATCAGCCCGGAACAGGTCAAGCTGGCCAGGCAGGTGATGCCCAACGTGGATGAAGCGGATGTACTGGAATGGCTCGAAGCCCATCCAGCCGGCTTTGACTTAATTACCGGTTTTGATATCGTGGAACACTTCCATAAAGACGAGGTGCTGCGTTTTCTCGATGCTTGCCATGTGGCGCTCAAACCCGGTGGCAGACTGATTCTGCAAACGCCCAATGCAGATAGCCCATGGGGAACCGTACATCGTTACAATGATTTCACCCATGAGGTCGGATTTAATCCTAACGCCTTGTCACGCCTTCTTTCGCTTACTGGTTTTCAGCGGATCGTTTCGCGCGAAACGGGGCCGATTCCCATCGGGCATAGTGTCAAATCCACCATTCGCTACCTGATTTGGCAATTTATTCGGGCAAATCTGAAGCTCTGGAATTTGGCCGAGACCGGCGGCGCAGGTGGCGGGGTGTTTACGCGGGTGTTTTTGATTGCGGGTGAGAAGTGAGCCTGATGGAATTCTGTGTCCAACAAGGGGATGGCGATCTACACCTGACCCGAAGCCTGGAGAGATACCGTCGTTGGACGGCCTGCTCTGCGCAGAGCGAACGGTGGAGTATCAGATGCGCTGTGAGGAAGGAAAAGATGCAGTGGAATGCGCGGCGCTCTGCAAGGAACTCCTCGCCGACGAACCGCGTCGACGGGAAATCGCTCGGCGCGGGCACGAACGGACATTGAAAAACGGCCAATACAACGGAGTGGTGATGGCGAAAATACTCAATGAGGCACAACGCATTTTTCAGGAGAGCCGGTGAACCGGTTTGTATCCAAGCGCTGGGTATTACAGTTAAGCGCGCGCAGATTAGCGCTTTATCTCGGCGTACCTGCGTTTGTGGCTTTGACGCTGTAGTTGGCAATGGGCGCGCCTTTTGCCGTCGTCATGTTGGCTGCGCTGATAGTGGCGGCTGGGTTACTGGCATTCATGGGTCACGGTGCCTATAACGCGGGGGCGTGGCTGGTGTTTTATGCGCTGGGCAATGTGCTGGTGCTGGTGGCCCTGTATGTGCCCGCGGATTCATTTTTAGTCCTGCACATCAGCAGTAAAGAGAATGCCCTATGAGGTTTTCTAATCGGATTAGTAGATCGCGACTCCGGTTTGTTTTAGGCTTTATGGTGAGTTCCATATTCGCTGCAATAGGAGTTGTGGCGCCATTTTTCTTTTATGTATCTTTGTTTTATGGGGCTATACTTGCGTTATTTTACTTGCGTTATATATTGTCTGATCCTAATGCCATAACCCCCTATTCTTTGCTGGCTATCAATTTTTCCGCCGGTTATCTAATCGGCCCATTGGTGGCTGTGTCCTATTTTTTGCGTCCACATGTGGTATCTCCGATTCTCCTCAGCGGTCCATTTGCGTTTAATGGTGATGTGGAAACATTTGCAATTGCGATCACGTTTGCATCGTTAATAATTGCAGAATTGATATTCCTTGGTGAATGTTCCTCAAACCGATTGTTGTTGTATTTAAGGGATCATAGTCAATTTTCTTCAAAAATGCGAGATCATGTCTTTACGATCACAATCACAATGCTGGTAGCAGCAGCGCTATTGTCGGGTGATATCGGATACATGGGTGTTCAGACGATAGCCCACAGCACGCATATCACAATTCTGGGCGGACTCGGGGGGAGTATTTTGACAGCCCTTCCGTCTATCTTCATTGTGAGAGCACTTCGTGCGAATGTGCGCCGCCTGATAAAGGTACTTTTTCTTTTAGCAACACTGTTTGTTTTCGCCGCAATATCAATTATTGGTCGACGCTATCTAATTTATTCAGTCCTCTCTACAATCATTATTGCATTTTATTTTAGACCTGATATAGAGAGGTCGCTTCGAGTAGCAAGACTGAAACATATAGTTAACTTAAGAAGGATTCTTATGTTCTTCCTGATGGGGATAATCGTGCTTGTTGGGATGTCATATTTTTTCGCTCTGCGAATAGCGACTGATACTATGAGCGCGGAGCAGCCAATATCCACTCGTATCGTCAGAGCATGGGATATTTTAGGTAGCCCGCTTTATAAGGAGTATCACTTTAGATCGCAGTCGGAAACCCGGTCTGGAACGCTACCAGGATATTTGGGGTCGTTGATGGAATCGAATGGAGAAAACTTGGATGGAGTGTGTTTGTCATATGCTGTAATTAGGTCTGTTCCAAGGCTGATTCTGCAAAATAAAATTTATTTGGCAGATGAATACTCCTGTACAGATGAGCGTGTGAATACATTACATGGTCTTCCATCGCTCGATTCTCCAACGACGATCCTGACTCAGGCATATGCTGATTTTGGCTATTTTGCCCCAATCTTGTACGTAATCTTAATTGGCGCGTTGTTTGGTGTCGTACCGTGGCTTATTAGAGCAGATGGATCTCACGATTTTTCTGTATTTGCAGTTGCACTAACATTAAATACTTTGCTATATACCGAACAGGGGCTATCTTTTTATTTTATATCAATTAGAAATTTGATAATAATTTTTATTTTTTCTTATTGCCTTAAGATATTTCTGGGACGTGCTAGTTCTGGTCATCAGCGAGGCACTATATGAGTGTTCTGCGAATCCTTATTTATCGCCTCGGCTCTCTCGGAGACACTATCGTTTCCCTGCCCGCTTTACGACTTATGCAACGGGTGTATCCTCAAACCGAACGCTGGATGCTGACGAATTTCTCTAGCAACAGTAAGGCAGCACCGATGGCACATGTATTAGACGGTACGGGTCTGGTGCATGGCTATATCGAATATCCATTAGGCTTGCGTGATCCCCGCGCTTTATTGAGGCTGCGCCAAGCGATACGTCGATTAAACCCGGATGTTTTGATCTATCTGGCCGCGCCCCGTGGGCGGTTGAAAGCTCTGCGCGATGCTGCGTTCTTCCGTGCTTGTGGGATTGGACATCTAATCGGCATACCGTATTCTAAAAGTTTACAGACGCCTTTGAAATCGGAGTCTGGAAACTATGAATATGAAGGTGCACATTTGTTACGATCTCTGCGTTCGTTAGGGTATCTTGACCTTAACGATCCTATTTCTTTCGATCTGAACCTAACTGATCATGAACGTACTACGGCAAATGAAATGGTTGCACCATTGGTGGGGAAAATCCCACTTATTGCGGTGAGTATTGGTACCAAGTGGGGAGTGAATGATTGGGGCGTTGAAAATTGGACCTCGTTGTTGGAACGTTTGAGTTTAACACTCGCAAGTTCAGCGCTAGTGATACTCGGTGCCGAGTGTGATCAAAAGTACAGTAACATCTTGTTGCATTTTTGGAAGGGAACTGGATTGAACCTGTGTGGGCAATTGACGGTGCGCGAATCAGCCGCTGTGCTAGAACAGGCACATATATTTATTGGTCACGACAGTGGCCCCATGCACATGGCCGCCGCATTCGGCACGCCTTGCGTGGCCATCTTCAGCTCGCGCAATCCCCCCGGTCAATGGTTCCCGTATGGGGCTATGCACAAGGTTCTGTACCAGTCCATGCCTTGTCAGGGGTGTGGGTTAAATACGTGTCCTGAGTATGATAAGGCTTGTATCAGATCAATCTCAGTCGATCAGGTAGAGGTATGTGTCCACGACGTGCTGTCGACTTTAAAGGGGTAAGCAGTAATGAAATGTCCATTGTGCCTTTCAGAAAAAAGTAAACTATTCCATACGTGGCCAGATTTCAGGATCCTTGATTGCCAAAATTGTGGGTTTCGTTTTACGGACTTGCAGACGTGGTCGTATCCATACGATGACCGTGATTATTATGCGGAAACCTCGCCGAGAGATATCGACGTCCCGCCTAGTGCATGGGTAGAGCGACGAATAAAAACGCTTTTAAAATATGCCAGCGGTGGTCGATCAATTGATATTGGATGTGGCACTGGTGAGGTGCCCATTGTATTGAAAAAACAAGGCTTCGACTCAGAAGGCTTGGATGAATCAGAAAAAGTCATTGGTCTGTTGAATCAATCATACTCGAATATAATCTGGCATTCCGGGTCGTTTTATGATGTGTTTCCAAAGCTCGGGGATTTTGACGTGGTATCGCTCTACCATGTGTTGGAGCATCTTCCAAACCCTCTTGAAGCCATGCGTACCATTCTTAAATCCATACGCCCAGGTGGAATAGTAGTGATAGAGGTTCCCAATGTTAAAGGCCTGATCGCGAGATTAAAGGGGCCACATTGGCATTACTACCTGAATCATCATGTTAATTATTTTGGTCCAAAAAATCTTGTAAGGATGAGCGACACTATTAATTGTCAAGTATTGGAGGTCCGTGGTGATTATGATTTCACCTATCCAACAGGTACCAAATTGAAGGTCGCTGTAAAGAGTGCGCTGCGGGAAATTGGGTTTAGAGATGTGGTAACTTTAGTGATGCGTGTAGAGAAACCGCTTGTCAAGAGGTGATCTGAATGTGTGGCATCGCCGGTATTCGTCACTACGATGATGCACCCATTGATACGTCGCAGCTTATTGCCATGCGGGAGGCCATGCGCGTGCGAGGCCCGGATGGTGCCGGAGTATGGATTGAGCCGAGATGTGGGCTGGGTCTGGCGCATCGGCGGCTGTCGATCCTTGATCTTAGCGCTCACGGCGCACAGCCGATGGCCTCGGTGGATGGACAATTACAGGTGGTGTTCAACGGCGAGTTCTACAACCATCCCGAGTTGCGAAAATGGTGTGAGACGCGTGGAGCGCGCTATGTCGGCGGTAGCGACACGGAAACTCTGCTGCATCTTTATGCTCTGGAAGTGCCCGGATTTGTTCGACGATTGCGGGACATGTTCGCCTTCGCCCTGTGGGATGCCCGCGAGCGTAGTCTGTTGCTAGCACGCGACCCGTTTGGCATCAAACCTCTGTATTACGCGGATGATGGCCGTAGCCTGCGTTTTGCCTCGCAGTGCAAAGCGCTGCTGGTCGGCGGCGTGAGCGCAGAACCGGCTCAGGCCGGCGTGGTGTCATTTTACCTTTGGGGTTATGTCACCGAGCCGCACACCTGGTATCGCTCCATTCGCGCACTGCCGACAGGCTGTACGCTCTCCCTGCGCGCGGGCGAGAGGCCGGTGATCGAACATTTCTGCGATCCTTTGGATGCCTTGCGTAACGTTTCACCTTCGCGAAGCCAAGCCACTTCATTGCGCGAGGCGGTGCTCGACAGCGTGCGTCACCATCTTTTATCCGATGTGCTGGTCGGAGTGTTTCTCTCTGCCAGCCTCGATTCGGGTACGTTGTGCGCCCTGATGCGCGAGTGCAATACGAAGAGCTCGATCCGCGCCGTCACTCTGGGCTTCAACGAATACGCAGGAACCCTGAACGATGAAGTGCCTTTTGCACGCGAAGTGGCCACCGCTATGGTTGCAAGCATGACGTGGCCGTTTATGGCCGCAACGACTTTGAACAGGACCGTGCGGGCCTGCTGGCGGCGATGGATCAGCCTACGGTTGATGGCGTGAATACCTATTTCGTCAGTAAGGCGACCGCAGGGGCCGACCTCAAGATGGCGCTTTCGGGCGTGGGTGGCGATGAACTGTTCGGCGGCTATCCGTCGTTTCTCCAGGTGCCAAGGTTGACGCATCGCCTGCGCCATGTTCCGAGCCGGATGGGGCGTGCATTGCGCATGATGCTGGCACCCATCCTGGAGCGCGTAACCTCGCCAAAAATGCGGGCGTGCTGGAGTATGGTGGCACGGTTAGTGGTGCTTATCTGCTGCGCCGCGCGCTGTACATGCCTTGGGAGATCCCGGCACTCGTCGGCGCTGATATGGCGGCTGCGGGGTTGGAGGCGTTGGATGTCATGGGTAGTCTCGATGCCATCGTGCAGGGTATTGTTTCGCCTTGGGAGCAGGTGATGGGTTTGGATCATGCGTTTTATTTGAGAAACTGCTTGTTGCGAGACGCTGATTGGGTCGGAATGGCGCATTCTCTGGAAATTCGTACGTCATTGGTGGATGTGAAACTCTTTGCGCAAGTGGTTGCCCTGCGCCGCGCACGGCAAGCTACGCCTCCTACAAAAAGGGACTTGGCACTGACACCCGGCAACCCTTTGCCCGCATCCATCCGAGAGCGTCCCAAAACCGGATTCAGCGTGCCGGTGAGGGAGTGGCTGATGCCACGACAGCATCAAAAAATTTGTTGAATAAAAGCAGGGGACTGCAAAGCTGGGCGTATTTTATTGCTAATGAATTTCGACTTATATGAGAAATATTCGGTGCGGCTTTCCCATGCCATTGTCTGTACTCCATCTAATGCTAGGAGATCAAGTGAAGTCTATATTCTTGTTTTTGTGGTATATTTTCGTTTTATTGAAAGCGCAAAAATATGACCGTATGCATAATCGGTTGCAGAAGGTTAATGGGATTAGGTGTTTGTAGTGAAAATCCTCCACGTCACTCCCACCTATTATCCTGCCACCTATTGGGGTGGGCCAATTTTTTCGGTTTATCATATGAACAACGCTCTGGCGGAATTGCCTGGCGTTCAGTTGAAGGTGCTGACGACGGACTCGGCAGGCCCAAAGTTGGTGGATCGGCTCGATGTTGCTTCCGTTGATCGATCGCAATACCCCAATCAAATGGTGATATTTACCCGGCGCGTTGCCGGAGTCTGTGTCTCTATTGAACTTTTGCGACGATTGCCCGCCCTCATTCGCTGGGCGGACGGTGTGCATCTGACGGCGACCTTTTCATTCCCCACCCTACCGACGCTGGCGTTGTGTCGCCTGTACGGCAAGCCTGTGGTCTGGTCCTTTCGCGGTGCATTGCTTGATGACCAAAATCGTCATGCGTATGCGCCTCAGTCGGCATTCAAACACTTGATCAAGGCGACCTGGAACAGGCTCTGCCGGTGGTGTATCTCACCTGACCGAGTGGCGCTGCACGTTACCACTGAGCAGGAACGGGTGGCTGTGAGCCGGATTTACCCAGAATCACGCTTTTCCATTATTCCCAACGGTGTGGAAGTTCCTGCAACAATGCCGCAGCGGGATCGGACGAAGTCGGATGGATGGTTGCGGCTGATGTTTATGGGTCGGTTCGCGCCCAAGAAGGGCATTGAGAATCTTCTGCAGGCTGTGGCGAAGCTCGATATCCCTGTCAGCCTCGATCTGTATGGCACATCGACAGTGGGCCAGGGGGGACGTCATTATGGCGAGGGGTTGATCAGTCTGGCCAGGGAACTGGGGCTTATGGAAAGCACGGTACGCTTTCGTGGTCAGGTCACCGGTGATGCCAAGACGCGGGCATTTACCGCGTCCGATGTATGCATTATCCCCTCCTACTCGGAGAATTTTTGTATCGTTGTGGCTGAGGCGCTGGCGATGGGGATGCCGGTAATTGTGAGTTCCAAGCTTCTACAATGGGAAGAAGTTGTGCAACAGAATTGTGGGCTTTGGGTGGATAATGACCCGGAATCACTGGCACAGGCCATTGACAGGATTCGTGACATGGATTTGTCCGCCATGGGAAAAAATGGCAAGGAATGGGTGATGAGGGAGTTCGATTGGAAGCGAATAGCCAGAGATATGAGAAACGTTTATGACAATCTCATTGAGGAGGCAAAATATGTCCATTGATTCAGGCCTGAAAGATTATGGTTGGAATTCTGCCCGATCTACACCTGATCATGCCTATACCCTGCCAGCTATCATTAAGCTGTTACCTGTTGGGGGGGGCTACACATCCTGGATGCAGGTTGTGGTAATGGGGCGATCGCTGGAAAATTGGCCGATAGGGGGCACTCAGTGACAGGCATCGACCTTTCCGAAGATGGAATTATTATTGCAAGAAAAG
>QIGV01000020.1 GCA_003230085.1 Gammaproteobacteria bacterium | reverse complement strand
ATGTTTTTGTTGACGAATGCACCCAATCCAGAACGCCCGGACAACAATGTAGAGTTCCTGCCTGTTCCGGCACGGAGATTACTCCTTAGCCGTGTTCTGGCTCGCTTGGCTTCTGCATCATCCTGAACCGGGAGCGGTACAGGCGCTTTGACCTTTGGTGTTTTTGGGATAAGCAATCCCGCAAGTTTACCCATGATTTTACCTCTTGTTTCTGTTTTTTGACCAGCGCATTGACCGGCCAGTGTTGACCTTCGCGCGGCCAGTGATAATTGAATTACGTAGAATATTTGACTTGACTACCGTTGTGACCGGGCGCTCACCCGTCCAGTGAGACATGATAACAGCGTCACCCTTGTCTGGTGATCTGCCTATTTTTGCCTTGATTTTCTCTTTTTTCTCAACGTAGATATACCCGTTCATCTGTGAATATGTCGCTGAAATCAGGTCTTCCTCAAGTTCTGTATCTGGCGGCAATGCAATATCAGCGCCAAGATTGGGTTCCAGTGCCTCACGCAACGCCCAATGCGATGCACATCGGACACTCTTAAACTCGAACTTCCTGCTACGATCCCGGTAATTAGTTGCACCGGACGGCACGAATGGGGCAATGCAATCCTGCCCGGCCTGTCCCAACATAAGCGATAGATGACTGTGGACGCCTGACCCATATCCACCGCCCATATCAATTGACATAATAGCGTTATTGCGGCGCAACCCTAGCAGCAGCATGGCTATCTCAAGGGTTGGGTTGTCTGTCTTAAATTCCTGTAATCCTACCAGTTGGTCGAACCATGGGCCATGGCGCCTTGAAATCTGGTTCCAGTCGCTCGATGTCCCTCCACCCAGAGCCACGTCGAGCGCAAGTGATGTCATCGGCATTAGGTCAGGGGGTGTCTCTGTCCATCTGTCCATAGCCATACGCACCCAGTCGCGCGGTATAAGCTGCATCTCCTGGTCTCGGACTGACTGTGAGAAATTACCGTCTCTGTATGCTCGCCGCAGTTCAGCAGGCAAAGCGCCAAGCACTTCTGCGTAACCTGTCTCCATCAGGTCGGGGTTGTCAGAAAGTCGCGCTCGGATAAACGTACGTGATCTTGGTGTTAATATCTCTCCATTGATCTCTACTGGATCAGGCCCGTCTACCTCAACATCCTTATCGGCTGGGGTGACGAACCAGCGTAACTCCCCGTCCTTGGCAGGGTTCGGGTGAGACTTGTCCAACCACGGCGCCCAATACTTCACAACCCACAACCCAACAACATTGGTCGGCGGGTTGCCCGTTGCAATCATGCGCACCCGCTGGCCGGGCTTCGTTGACCGGTTCCATATTTTAATGAACCTGAACTGGCTTTCTGTAAAATCTGTGATTTCATCAAAGGCAATCAGGTCCTTGGGATCGCCCTTGTACTTCTGCTTATCATCTTCAAGCTGAACGCCACCGGTTTCAACACTCTTTCCATTATAGGAATATGTTCCTGTTTGGCCATTCCAGCCATCGCGGGTGCCAGTCATATCCTCAATGACGTTGATAAACTTGGCGGACTCCTTATTAGTTCGGCGTAAAACTAATGAGTTCTCGTGCTCCTCAAGAGCGCAGCCGATAATCAGGTGGGTCTTGCCGCCGCCAGCCTCACCTCCGTAGAACAGATCATCTGCATCGCTCAAGTATGCGTCTGTCTGAGGTCCTGAGTTGGGCGTGAACACCCGCTTGCCCAGCGCCTTGACGTTAAGTGTGGCGACTGCCTTAACCTGGCTCTCCGTCATTACCTCAAGAGATTCTGCAATCTCCGACATTAAGCTCATATTATGCAGTCACGAATGATATATACTGGCCACCAGCGATACCATGATCACTCAACGGAGTTGTGCCTGACTTGGCAACGATAGGCAGGTCGGCAGTCGTGGCAACAACAGTAGCGCCACCAACGCGATAAAAGCCGTCTGTATCGCTCTCAAACACGATGTAGCCTGTATTTGCGGGCATAGGGCCAGCGCGGGCGGCTGTGGCCGTGAATGTTAAAGGTGATAATCTGCCAGCATTACCGCCAGCATAATCACCAGAAATAATCGGAATGCCCTGCCCGTTAGCCCCGCTAGCCGAATCTACGAACGCCCAAACCCTCGCTGTGGCCATGATCTTGTCTCCTCAATTGTGATGTGTGTAATTGAAAATCGTAAAACCCTATGTTTTTAGCCGATTCTCATCAATGAAATTCTTGCGTATTTTCTACCATTGCGTGTGTCAGTCCGCGATATTGCGGTAAATATGCTCCAAAACACGGGCATTAGTGCATCTTTAGGTTGAACGCACCTATTTACCAGCGTTTTTGCCAAGAGTAAGCAGAAATGCAGCCTCGCGGGCAATCTCCCGGACACTTTCAGGATCAACTATCTCAATGTCAGACTTGATGTGCTGCTTGTCGATCATACCAAGGTCACGGGCAATAATGTTAGCATTCAGTAGGTCTGCGGACGCTCCTTCGAACTTCTGACGCTTGATAATTCTTTCCGCTTGCGTAATGACTGGCAATAAATCTTTTCGATCTTTACGCCAGTTTCCCCACGTTTTTGGGTCAATATCAATGAAATCACATAGCCCGTCGATCGTCATCGCCCGCATCTTGCTGAATGTTTCTTTTGTGACTACGCCTTGGTATGCAAAGCCCTTTTCTTCCTTGAGTGGATTAGCCTCTACCCAGTCAAAATATTCACAGCATGCAGACCAGAGTTTTTTTGGATCCTTGAACTTAGGCTTTGGGCCATGGGTGCTTCTGGCCCTCCAGAACTGGTTTCCTTTGGGTGCTCCTTGAGCCATATTGTTAATCCCTGGCCATATTTATAATCTGGCGCTGCAATGTGCCAATTATCGGGCTGATCTTACGATACCCGCAAGAGATTGTGCCGGTTGAACTATCTGTATACTGGACGGCTCCAACTATACCAACGATCTCACCTGCTTGTGCGTCTTTGAGCAGGGTTTCAAGGCCTCTTACCATGTCTTTGTTGACGTTGCGCTTATCCGTGATCTCGTATCCGTCAATTGAGTGTACTGTCATGATGGTTTCCATATTATTTATAATTAGCTATTGACACGTAGGGCAATCTGTCCTATATATAATGTATTGAAACGGGCAAAGCCCACCACATAAGGGAAAATGAAAATGACTTTCACAATCTATTCAAACAATACAATCACAGTTACCGGAGCCATTAACACTTTACGCATCAAGGCTGTGACAAGTGGCGGGTATGAACAGAATCTAACTTCACATGCTCAAACACGGGTTAGGGTTTACAATTATAATAGGGTGTATGGCGACAACCAGCCTTTCGTTGACTACAATATGCCTGCCTATATTAAGTCTGGTGGATCTGATATTGCCAATCCTGAGTTGGCAGAACTAATAGCCAGAAATTTTCCAGCATGACCCCCACTGAACTAAAAAACGCAAGAAACAAGCTCGGACTAACACAGTCCGGGCTTGCTGCTCGTATGCTCATGAGTAAACATGGTGGACGAACGGTTAGGCGCTGGGAAGCTGGTGAGATTGATGTTCCTGGCCCCGTCGCCCTGTGTATCGGTTATATGCTGGCGGAATTGAATAAATAACGTTTAATCGGTTTATGTTAGTTGTGGTTCGGTATGTGATGGACTTACGTCACATCATGTTGCTTTAATGGGTGATATGAAGTGAGTCGGGTTGTTGAGTGTTATGGGTGGTTAAAATCCGGGGTCGTTCTCTTTTGTGCAGTCTGTGCCACCACCGGGTATAACTGATTTCCACCACAAATCAAAAGGGAATTATCCCCTTGACGCAAGTTATTTGACGGTTTAGGCAACGCTATTCAAACCTAATACGTCCTATCCAGCTTTGGGCTTTTGCATGTTAAACGTCCATATTGACACCCATAACACGTCAAACAAAACCTTGCCTAAAGCAAGAACACGTCTAAACTGTTTTTTAAGTTGACGTACCTTGCTCTTTGGACATATAAGGCCTCATGGAAAACATAGCAGTGATGATTCTTCGGACTGAGCGTCAAAAGCTTCAATCCTCTCTTGACCAAGCAATAGCAGATTGCAAGGAATTGCGGGTGCAAGTGCGTTCTTTAGATGACGCAATAACGCAATTGGAGAACAAAGGTTCAGATGTGGCCAGTGTAGCGGCTACCCCACAAAAAACGCTTCGTGAACTTATCCTTGACGTTTTGAGCAACACACATCAAGGGATGACGCCAGCGGAAATTGCCAAGACTATCAGTGATGGAGGACGCGAAACTGGCAATACAACAGTTTCCTCACTTCTATCCAGGTTCAAAAAGAATGGATGGGTGTGGAAACGGTCCGGTAAATGGTATGTAAAAAGAAATGAAAACGAAGAAGGCCCAGACGAAAAACCGCCTGAGCCTCCTGAATCTAATGATGTGGAAGATACGACTAGCTATCAATCTTCCACTTCAGACGGGCGGGTTTTGTCGTGAAGTGCAGCAATCCCGTCCGTTCCTTTAACCCAAAAAGAAAGGAGACAAAGTATGGATTGGCACTCCATCCGGAGATTATCCGGTAACCGCTGAATAAGCGGTCAACTGCCTGCCCCTGATTATGGGGTAAGAACCAAGGGTGTCTCGGGCCTAAACCCGGTGGCACCTTTAGTGCATTTGTGGTAGCCTATATGCGATTTTCTGTCAAGGACAATTTCATGAGCGAATCCAAAAGGTTAACGAGAATTCTGAGTTTATCAGCAGCCCGGAAAAGCGGGCGATTACAAGAGTTTATAGAACAATCTGAATCCAGCGAACTGTCAGTGGCCAGTGAACATGGGTTCAATTCTCTCATAGATGAAGCGGTCACACCGCATCAATCAGCAGATCAAACATCAGGTTCACGCGCTCGCGGTGGTTCGCGCGGAAAGTGAATTCTTTCAGGTAGCGGTCCATGTGCTTTTGTGAAATATGAATGTGAGTTGAAGCAATGGACTTCTTGAATAGCTTCCAGAAACTTTCAACGTGGTTCACATGATGTGTGACGCCTTGGCGATAATCATAGCGCGACCATTCTTTCTCGCCATGCCGTACTGTTCCGTGCACATAACCATCATCGGTTAGTAAATTGTAGCTGTAAAGCTCATCTGTCGAGACAACAGAACCCTTTTCAACCAGATCATTTACCACTTTGCGAAGTGTCCGCTTTTTAACGTTCGGGATCACGGCGGTCTCCATACGTCCTCCGCGTTCTTTCAAGCCCATGATGATTGTCTTGCCAGCAGCACCGCGACCACGTTTTCCGGGGCGCTTGCCTCCCACATATGCCTCATCCGCCTCAACATGGCCAGAAAGCATCTGGAAGCCATCAGCCTTGGCCATAAGATCACGAATTTTCTGGCCAATGCGCCATGCAGTTTTATATGTAACGCCAAGCTGGCGTTGCAGTTCCTTACCACTCACACCATGACGAGTCGTGACAAACAGAAAGATTGTATAAAACCATATTTGCAACGGTGTACGGCTATCCTGAAAAATCGTTTCAGAACACGGGTAAACATGGCAACCACATGCAGCGCCTGCATAAGCCTTGCGGCCTTTTATCCGGTGAAACGTGGTAATCGTGCCACATTTTGGGCAAGAACCACTCATACCGTAGCGCACTTCCATAACATGGTCGAGACAGGCGTCATCGTTAGGAAAGCGCTTAAAGAATTCGCGGACTGAAAAGTCAGGTGATGTTGATTTGCTCTTTTTCATGAATTAATATTAGCAAATCAATATACTTGCGTCAAGGGGATAATTCCCAATCAAAATACCTTCTATTGGCTTTCAATAACTGGTTTATGCTTTCGGGCTTTAGATCGTCTGTCATATCAACCTAGATAGTCTTCGTTATTCTTCATACAGAATATGAACATTATCATCCCAAACTTTCTCAAATTCCAAGCCTAACGGTTCCATCAAGTTTCCCGTGTCAAGTTCATGTGCCTTGCGTTCCTGCATTGTAACCTCACCAGTGTGTTTCCGGGGGTTGCCGCACATATAGCATGAACATACCGTAAGGTGATTTGCTATTTTGTGACACTCATTCGCGTATTCGGGGAAGCCGTTATCGTTTACTATACGCTTGGCTTTCACCTTCATGCGGCGCTGGTGGTGTCTGCGTTCGGCTCTGGGGGGCATGTGAACCTCATTTATTCATGGCAGGGTGCCAGTTCCTGCCATATCTTCACATTGCTGCTACTATACCTTCTTAGGTACGCGGGGAGGTCGTTCCCACCTCATGAATTAAGTCAGAGACTAACACCGGGCATTCCCAATACAAAGCCTCTGAATTCAGGGCAAAGGTTGCCCCTACTAGGTTCGTTGTAAATCGTGGTAGGGCTTGCCCTGAACCCTACAATGCACACATCGTTTTTAAACGAAGGCTACGGCTGGCAGAATATCACCGCGTCACACGATTAAATCCCCGCTTCACTGGCGTTCCTTCCAGCTACTACCACGTTGTTTCGTGCGTCGTGTGCCGAAGCAGTGACGGCGGAGTAGTTTGTTTTCATGCAGGCAGGGCGCTAAACCTGCTGGACAGTTGCGCGCGAGACACAAACCCGTAGCTCGCCAAACTTCCCTAAATAGAAAACGCAGATGCCAACTTATTAGCCACTTCTGCTGACCTTTTGATAATCGCCTTAATTTTATGATTTGTCAAGCCCGCGAAAATATCTCGAAAGTGCATTCAGCACCATACGTAATGCCCCAAGCTGCTTTCCATTTAAGGATTGATCATCAATAGCGCGGGTAATAGCGGTCTCTCCGAGCGGATCAGCACTTTGAATAACACCTGTGACCGCCATATAAGCCGCACAGGAGCGTTGGACACGTTTTATGTGCATTGCCTCATCCTCAAGGCGCAAGGCTATTCCAGGCATCGGATTTAGGTTCACAGCCTTAGCATGGCGAGGTGACTCAATGGATTTTAGATATTCCATTTTGATCTCAGCGTATTTCATAGCTGCATCATGCTGGTTTTGGCTTATGCCCGCGCTGGCGTCACCGGCGCTTATATCCATAAGCCGTCCAAGTAGATAACCGGTGGTTGATCGTTTGGCTCTGGTTTTTGAAACACCGTAATGCCGCATTCTGGCACCTATACCCACGCTCAATGTATCTTCCTGCTGCAATCGGACCTTGTTCAACTGGCTGGCCTTGGATCGGCTTGGGCGTCCATGCTCAACCCTGTCCACACGCTTTTTCTTTCCGCCCTTGCTCATTATGGTTTCTCCGGTTGGGCTTGGTTCCATTTTTCAATAGCGTATCCAAATTCAGGTGGGTAAATTGTTCGTTTGAGAATATACCCGTTGATTGCTGTTGCCAGCCTTGCCCCGGCCATGACCTGTTTCTCCAGCGCCTCTATCCTGGCTTCCAGCGCCAAAACCTCTCCGTCAAGCATGTTGGGCTTTGTCATGGCTAAAAATCCTTTTTGGGGAAGTCTGATACATTCGAATCTGGCTTGAACCTCGGATAAACTTGGTAGTATGCCTTGTCGTGATATTCGTTAAGTGCTGTCATGCTGTCGTTTATCAAATCAAGAAGCGTGACCGGATCGTGCTCAACCATTTGGTTGAAAATCTCCAACGATTCTTTTGAAATCCTGGCATTGCCATTTTGAACATCAAAAACTAATGCTACGTACACCTCACTCATGGCTTGTAATCCCGGTAAGCCGCACATACCAGCAGCGCCAACAGGCTCCAAAACCCGCCAAGGATCATTGCAGCGGCCAGACCGTCATCAAGGTAATAGCCAGCCGTCATAATGGCGAGTATGGCCAGCACGAGGTATTCTGTGGGGTGGAGTTTGATCATGATTATTCTAT
This sequence comes from Gammaproteobacteria bacterium, assembly GCA_003230085.1. Classification (GTDB taxonomy): domain Bacteria; phylum Pseudomonadota; class Gammaproteobacteria; order SZUA-140; family SZUA-140; genus SZUA-140. The sequence continues at coordinate 3,010 of QIGV01000020.1, read as the reverse complement.
CCCCCCAGGTAGATTACCCTCTTTGCAATCAATCCAGCCAAGGGCGCGGTCAAGTTGGGCCTTGTAGCCCACATCAGACAGTCGCTGGTTTAGTGCTTGCTGGCTCAAACCACGCAATTCATTTTGCAGGCTTTCTATTTCTTTGCAGGCTTTCCAGTATCTATCCTCAAACCTTTCCGCCTTGTCCTTTGCCTCGTTAAATTGCTCACGTTCATTCTTGCTCATTGTCATGGCTTATACCTTTTTCAGTTGGGGTGCCTGGAGCCCTGGTTTCGATATCTATGCGGCTGGTTTGATCATGCATAACCACCCGCACAGTAGCCCTTGGCAGTGGCTTGTTCTGTAGTAATCAGGTTGCGGACAAGCATTTCATTCACCATTGCTTGAGAAACGGAATCCCTGCTCAGATATTTTCCGTTGGTGAAAGCTCCCACCCAAGATTGGATTCGATCTTCATCAGTCGGGGGCTTAGGATTGCCTTTGGAAACATCGCGCCAGCATTTTTCCTCAAGCCATTTTTTCGGGTTCTTGATAAACTTTTGCTCCCGGCGTTCGTCTTCGCACTTCCCGGCGTACCCGCGCATTGCAGAAAGAAGCTTGGCAGGAGAAGCGGTTTCTGTGTTGACGATATCGAGATATAATTTCTGACAGCCCTCTTGGTTTGACTGCTTCGGACAAGAGGCCCACCATTCCAGAAATTCATTTTCTTTATATATTTCTTTTTCTTCTGGTTCTGGTTCTAGTTGCTGTGCCGAAATTGTAGCGTTCGCTAGGCGTGTATTCTTTTCTTTCAATGCTTTAGCGCGTCCTCCGAGCGCCCCGGAGTGCGCGTTAACTGTGCGCTGATCTGCGACCCGGGTAACAATTGCTAGAAGTTTCGTGTTAAAAATCCTATCACCGTCTACTTCGAAATGCTCCTCCAAAGCCCCCCAAACCTTCGGCCAATCACGGCCAATTCTAGCCACCCTCTTTAGCTTTCTGTGGTTGTTTGGTAGGTATCCTTTACGCTGCCATAACGACATAAGAAGCAGCATATAAGCGCCGACTTCCTTGGCATCCATTTCCATTGTGTCTGCCACAAAATCTGGAACAGCTAGGGGTAAAAATGGCGTGGTGCTCATTACTCTGCTGCCTCTATAATTCCACACGGGGGGCACATCTTAAGGAATTCGTCGGCGCTAAATGTTGCCAATGATGGTTTGGAAATGCCGAATAGAATATCCAACTCAGCATTAATGGCAATCATTTTATAGTTATCGCCCCATTTGTCTTTTTTGAAATTCGTTAATCCGCATAGAATGCTGGTATGATCACGGCTGAAATGGTGACCTATCTGCGGAGTTGACATATTGAGACGCGTTTGGAAGATATGGTAGATAATTGCCCTTGTACGTACGTTTATACGAAGCCGGTCAGGGCCTAAAGCATCCCTTTGATTTATATTGAAAATTCTACAAACTGCCGATACAATTACTTGCTTTTTTTGGCTCCACGGTATACAGTTTCTATATTCCTGCGTTGGAATTTCACCATTTTCTAAGGGCGGAATAGTAACCAAATCTGGTTTTTCTTTTATAGCTTTAGCTTTTTCAATCTTCGGACCTTTGTATCTAACGCCAGCCAGGATCATGGCTGCCTGAAACTTGATGTCTCCCAGGGGATATTCATCTAGTGCGCTCATGCGGCCCTCCGGGGTTGTCTGTATTGTCTAATAAATGTCGCTTCATCAACGATCACATGCCAGTCGATTAACTGCTGAACCGCCGTGTCAATGTCATAGCAGAGCGCATTCGAGCCGTTCTTGAGGCAGTCGTTTTCAAACTGGACCTGGTTTTCAGTCTGTTTATTCGGGTGGATTTTCAGCTCCATAAAGCAGGTTTTAAAGCCTGGGGGGATAAATACAAGATCGGCAACGCCGGGACGTAGGCCCATTGCCTTGAGGTTGCCCATAGTCCAAGCCTTACACACGCGCTCGTTTGGTATAGAAAACCAGATCACGTCCTTACGTAACCTGAATTTTATATGCTGGCATAATGAGCGTTGAAATGCTGCTTCATGGTTTTTCTTGCGCTTGCTCATACTTTATGTCACTGTATGAGGAATTAGGCATCCAGCAGATTGCGTGGTGTTCTTTGCAATAAGTATCGTCACGCCCACATTTTTTGCCGCAAAACTGTTGATCTAGCCCGGTAGATTCACCTACTGGAAACCGGCAAGTTCTGGCGCCAAGATCATCAAAGCCGATAGCCTTGGCGTCTGCATTGTGAACATGAGCGATATATGGTGATGAATATGTTCCGTACTGATTTGGACTGCGTTTCTGACCCCTGCGGTGACCGACTTTAATCGGTTTTAGTCCTATTGGTAGTTTCCTTTTAGGCTTTGTCTTAGGTTTAGGCTTAACTATCTTACGCTTAACTCCGCTTGGGTATTCACGTGGGAGTTTCTTTTTTGGTTCTGGTAATTCCATGCGGTTAATCTTACCAATCACAGCATTACGGGTATATCCGCCTATCCTTTCTGCAACTTGACTAGCGGAATGACCCTTTGCCCACAATTCACGCAGAAGTAATGTTTGTTCTTCGGTCCATTTTTGTTTAAATGTCATTTTGAAACCTCATAAAACTTTGGCATTCCTATGATCTTTTCAGAGTGAGAAACATGCCTGATTTTTCCAGTGATTAACATTTTGTGAAAATCCTTTGATTGAACCTCCATACCGTCAGAAGTTTTGAATTTCCACGGCTGGCACTTGTCGGAGGTGAATATCCGTTCTAATGGACCATGTTTTGCTATATGAGACAGGAGATATTGTTGGGCTGCGTCTGGAATGGTCATGCCAGCATCACGCTAGCCAGAACACCAGCCAGAGCCGATATGATAACAGACAAGCCAACCCATGCGATTGAGCGGGTGAATCTGGCTTGAGATTCTACGGCGACCTTATAGGCGCAAATAAATTGTTTGTGTTTGGATATCATTCTGCTGCCTCCATCGCATCCAGAAGCCC
>QIGV01000211.1 GCA_003230085.1 Gammaproteobacteria bacterium | reverse complement strand
GCTGAAGAAATGAAGCTAACGGATATTATTTCCGACTTCATCGATCCCAACGCGCCCGATAATATCCCCACGCCTGCTGAAGTCGCCGCCAGCCGTGAAGCCGCCGCCAACAACGATACGGAAGAAGAAATTGATACCGGCCCCGATCCGGAAGAAGCGCGCGAGCGTTTCGGTAGAATCCGCAAATTGCAAAACCGCGTCATTAACGCGATTAGCAAGCATGGGCATACCGATAAAAAATGCGAGAAAATCCGCCAGGAGCTGATTGCTGAAGTCATGCAGCTCAAACTGACGCCGAAAACAGTAGATCGTCTGCTCAACAAAATGCGCGGTCTGATTCAGGATATTCGCCGCCATGAAAAAATCATCATGCACATCTGTGTCGATGAAGCACACATGCCGCGCAAGGAATTTATTACCTCCTTTCCGGCAAGCGAAACCGACCTGAACTGGCTGCAAAATCACATTGACGCTGGCGCAAAATATTCCAGCGTGCTCGAAGAACACAAGGATGAAATCCTGCGCGCACAGAGGAAACTGGCGGCGCTGGAAACTGAGAGCGGCATAACCATCAGCGATATCAAGGACATTAACCGTAAAATGTCGATTGGTGAGGCCAAGGCGCGACGTGCGAAAAAGGAAATGGTCGAAGCCAACCTGCGACTGGTGATCAGCATCGCCAAGAAATACACTAATCGTGGACTGCAATTCCTCGACCTCATTCAGGAAGGTAATATCGGTCTGATGAAGGCAGTGGACAAGTTCGAATATCGTCGTGGTTACAAATTTTCGACCTACGCCACCTGGTGGATTCGTCAGGCCATCACCCGTTCAATCGCGGATCAGGCGCGCACCATTCGTATTCCGGTGCACATGATCGAAACCATTAACAAACTCAACCGTATCTCGCGGCAGATGCTGCAGGAGATGGGGCGTGAAGCCACGCCAGAAGAACTGGCTGAGCGCATGGAAATGCCGGAAGACAAAGTTCGCAAGGTGCTGAAGATCGCCAAGGAACCGATCTCGATGGAAACCCCGATTGGTGATGATGAAGACTCCCATCTGGGCGATTTCATTGAAGATCAGAATGTCATCTCACCAGTTAATTCCGCGACCTCATCCGGGCTCTCGGAGACCACCCAGCAGGTACTGGAAGGACTCACTGCACGTGAAGCCAAGGTCCTGCGTATGCGTTTCGGTATCGACATGAACACCGATCATACGCTGGAAGAAGTCGGCAAACAGTTCGACGTCACCCGCGAACGCATCCGCCAGATCGAAGCCAAGGCCCTGCGCAAACTGCGTCACCCCAGTCGCTCCGATCACCTGCGAAGTTTTCTCGATATCGACTAAAGCAAAACGGCGTCTTTAAGACGCCGTTTTTTTATCTATAAAATTAAGGGGGATTCTGATTAATTCCGTTCGCCTAAGAGGCATTCTGATTAATTCCATTCGTCTAAGAGGCATTCTGATTAATTCCGTTCGTCCTGAGCTTGTCGAAGGAAGCGAAGTCGAAGGATATAATATCTAAGAACGGCGGAAATAATCAGAGTTTCCTAAGACCTTTGATTAAATTCTTGTTAAAATACCGCGCATTGGGCCTATAGCTCAGTTGGTTAGAGCAGGGGACTCATCAAATGGTGCGTTCATATCGAAAGATATGAAATGAACGGGATGAATTCAGGGAAACCTTAACAGTCATATCATATGAGCTGATGGCAACCCTGAGCCAAGCCAGAGGTACACCTCTGGAAGGTGCAGAGACTACCTGAGAACTGGTTTTAATTAACCACAGCGTTCTTAATAACAGGCTAGAGCGTCCCGCACCCTAACAGCTGGTTACAATGATCGGTGATGAGGGTGATGAGATAGTCCACTCCTGATATAAATATCAGGACAGAGTGAATCCCTTGGTCCCAGGTTCGAGTCCTGGTGGGCCCACCAATATTTATTCCTTCATAAACGCTGTGCACGAAAGCATAAATTGTCCGGATCGGACAGACTATGGTTATCTGGAAGCATAGTCTGTCCTCTTTGTACCATTTTGGCTCGCGCCAAGCAGAACTATAGACCAATAATTGCTTGATTCTAACTCTCCCGTGTCAACCTGATAAGACCTGCTGTATTCAAACCTCTTTGCCATGCTCGGTTTGTCCAATAGTGGCCTGACAGAGTCATTTCTCCCGAGTCATTAAATATAATAGCCAATTTAGCGGCGCCATCATATAACGCGTCATCAGTTGACTCTGGATTAGGTACCTCACCTTGAAATAAATATGAGATAAAAAATTGCCCTGTCTGTGGATGCTTTGTTATCTCACTATGCAAAACCGTACTTCCTGAATATCCGTCTTCAGAACTCACGCTAATTGAAAAACCGAACATATCAGCTTTTACTGACATCGCAATTGATTTTGATTCCATGTCTAATTCTGGATCATCCGATTTCCAGCTCACAGTCCCTACCCACTTCCCATGGCTGCAATTCTGTATCAGCTTCAGTATCTACATATTGCTCCAGAATCTGATGGAGCAGTAATTTTGCTTCGTGGGCGTGAATACCCATTCTGGGAGCATGGCATAACAAGTACAGCCCCACATCAATATCAAATTCCTCAAATTTTGATGAAGGACGAACCAGTGTGTGATTTTTGTAAGAGCCCTGCAACCAATGCCGGACTTCTACCCCGAGAGCTTTTCCAAGTTCAGGCTTGAGATATGCCAGCAACCTGTCTTTACCACCCCGCGCCCGATCAAGCTGCCTTTCTGATAGCATTATTCGTTCGGTTAACGTCCGCGTTTTCTTATCGGGGTCGTAAAAAATCTTTTCGCAGCAGCCCATTTATTGCACCTTTTTGCATGACGAAATAGAATCGTGCTGGATCTTTCGCTAAAATACAAGCATAATGCACCTTTTACCATGACGTTTATAAATAAATGACAGTGCGAATAGAACAAATTGCCACTATTAGGTCGGGCTATCCGTTCAGAGGCAGTATCAAGGCCCAAAAATCAGGACATGTTGCGGTCATCCAAATGCGCGATGCCACGCTAGAATATGGCCTGAATACAGATGATATGGCGCATATCAAGCTACCTGGCAGAAAAGATCCTGCCTGGCTACAGGCCAGCGATATTCTTTTTGTCGCTCGCGGTAATAAGAATTTTGCTGTTTATATCGATCAGTTGACGGAAAAGACCGTCTGCACACCCCATTTCTTCCAGATCCGTATCAAGTCATCTGTACCCTTGTTGCCAAATTTTCTCGTCTGGCAAATCAACCAGACCCCAGCCCAGAGCTACTTTTCCCGTTTGGCGCAGGGCAGCGTTCTGCGAAACATCAAAAAAATAGAATTAGCAGAATTGCCTATAGTTATCCCCCCGCTAAAAACGCAGCAAACCATCATTGCCCTGGATCAGGCTATGAAACAGGAATTGCAACTATTAGAAACATTGGCAGATAACCGCCGCCGAATGATGGATGCTATCGCGCAGCAAACATTGAACACTCACCAGGATTTTGATGGAGCTCAAACGCTATGACCGAAGAAACAAACCAGATCAATCAGGATGCCATCAACAAGGCCGTATGGGGCGCCTGCGACAGCTTCCGCGGTGTGGTGGATCCTAGTATCTATAAGGATTACGTCCTCACCATGCTGTTTCTTAAATACATCAGCGATGTCTGGCAGGACCACTACGACACTTACCAGGCCGAACATGGGGACGAGCCGGAGCTGATCGAGGAGTTGATGAAGGCTGAACGTTTCGTGCTGCCGAAGGCGGCGAGTATCTACAGCCTCTACGAGCATCGCCATGAGCCGGGCAACGGCGAGCGTATCGACCAGGCCCTGCATGCCATCGAGGAGGCCAACATCGCCAAGCTGCGGGATGTGTTCCAGGACATCAGTTTCAATTCCAACAAGCTGGGTGACGACAAGCAGAAGAACGAAATCCTGCGCCATGTACTGGAAGACTTCAACAAGTCTGAGCTGAACCTGCGCCCCTCGCGCATTGGCAGCCTGGATGTGATCGGCAACGCTTACGAATTCCTGATCAAGAACTTCGCTGCTACCTCCGGCAAGAAGGCTGGCGAATTTTACACTCCACCCGAAGTTTCTGATCTTATCGCCGAGCTGCTGGAGCCACAGGAAGGCGACGAGATCTGCGATCCCGCCTGCGGTTCCGGTTCCCTGTTGATGAAATGTGGACGCAAGATCCGCGAGTGTTTCAACGGCTCAAAGAAATACGCCCTCTACGGTCAGGAAGCCATCGGTTCCACCTGGGCACTGGCCAAAATGAACATGTTTCTGCATGGTGAGGACAACCACCGCATCGAATGGGGTGACACTCTGCGCAACCCCAAGCTGCTCAATACGGATGAATCTCTGATGCACTTCGACATCGTTACCGCCAATCCGCCCTTCTCGTTGGAGAAGTGGGGCCACGACGAAGCGGAGAATGACAAATGGAGCCGCTACCGCCGAGGCATTCCGCCCAGAACCAAGGGCGACTATGCCTTTATCCTGCACATGATTGAAACGCTCAAACCCGGTACGGGCCGCATGGGCGTGGTGGTTCCCCACGGTGTACTGTTCCGGGGCGCAGCAGAGGGCAAGATCCGTCGTAAGTTGATCGAAGAAAACCTGCTCGATATTGTTATTGGCCTACCAGAAAAACTTTTTTATGGTACTGGCATCCCCGCAGCCATTCTCATTTTCAAAAAACACAAGGCCGACGACAAGGTACTCTTTATCGATGCCAGTCGTGAGTACGCCGACGGCAAGAATCAGAACGTCCTACGATCCGAGAATATCCAGAAGATTGTTGAAACCAGTCGCCAGCGAGAAACAGTGGATAAATATGCCTACCTCGCCAGCCCGGCGGAGATTGCTGAAAACGACTTTAATCTCAATATTTCCCGCTATGTGGATACTTTTGAAGAGGAGGAAGAGATTGACCTTATGGCCGTGCGGGCTGAACGAGAAAAACTGAAGGAAGAGTTTGCAAAGCTGGAAGAAGAGATGGAAGGGTATTTGAAGGAGTTGGGTTATGGTGCCTGATGGGTGGAGACAGCTACAGCTTATTGATATGGCTTCAAAAATAAGTGATGGAATCCACTCAACCCCTAAATATGTTGAGACGTCTGACTATTATTTTATCAATGGGAATAATCTAAAAGATGGCAAGATTGTTATCAACAAAATAACGAAGTGCATTTCGGAAGAAGAATTTCAAAAACACCAAAAGGACCTTAATGATAGAACTATTTTGATGTCCATAAATGGAACGATAGGAAATCTAGCCTATTACAGAGGTGAAAAAGTTATTCTTGGGAAAAGTGCTGCTTATATAAACCTAAAAAACTCTGTCAATAAAGATTTTATCTATTTTGTTCTGTCAAGCGCTAAAACAAGAAGGTTTTTTGAATCCGAGCTAACAGGCACTACTATTCGAAATTTATCACTCAAATCAATAAATACCGTAAAGCTGTTAACCCCCCCTTTCCCCGAACAAAAAAGAATCGCCCACATCCTATCCACCTGGGACAAGGCCATCGAAACCGTCAAAAAGCTGATCGAAAATAGCAAGGCGCAGAAGAAGGCGCTAATGCAACAGTTATTGACGGGCAAGCGGCGATTGCCGGGGTTTAATGGGGCGTGGAAGGAAACTGCGGTTAAAAACATGGGGAAAATTATTTCGGGAGGTACGCCTAATACCAATACCAAAGAATTTTGGGAGGGGGAGGTTTTATGGATGACACCGACGGATGTAACGGCGCTGAAAAATCGTTTTATCAGTGATACTAAGAGAAAAATCACAAAATCGGGTGTTGAAAATAGTTCCGCAACCCTAATGCCAAAAGGTTCTTTGTTGGTATGTACACGTGCCACAGTTGGGTTGATGTCTATATCAACATCAGAAATAACAACCAATCAGGGATTTAAGAGCATTATTCCAAATGCAAAGTATGATGTTGATTTTTTGTACTCCTTATTCAACTTCTTTAAAAACAAGTTTATTTCATTCGCTTGTGGGTCAACTTTTCTTGAGCTTTCAAAAAAGGATTTTGCAAAACTATATTTTATGTGCCCCTCATTAGTTGAACAACAAAGAATTGCCTCAGTGCTAATCACCGCTGACAAAGAAATCGAAACCCTGCAACAAAAACTCGACTGCCTGAAACAGGAGAAAAAGGCCCTGATGCAACAACTCCTCACGGGCAAGCGGAGAGTAAATGTCGACTCTGAGGATAAAGCATATGCCTGAAGTCATGACCTTTGACGAAGCGATTCAGGATTCTGTGGATTGCAGAAAGCGCAATCTCCTGCTCAGAAATGGTTTTAGTATCGCATGTGAACCAGACATATTTCATTATGGATCACTTTTTGGTCAGGCAGACTTTTCAGGCTTGCCGGAAGCAAGACAGGCATTTGATGCCCTTGGGACACAAGATTTTGAAGTTGTTATACGTGCACTAGAACAGGGGGCGTGCCTTGTTCCAATTTATGCCACCGACGCTGCTGCCACTGCTGAACTTATGGCGGAGCATGCCACTCAGCTCAAGGAATTATTGATATCAACCGTTGCTCACAATCACCCTGAAAATCCCGGTCACATTGATGATGATCGATTCTGGGCCTGTCGAGAATTCTTGAAGCATTTTTTATCTGGCCCTAATCGTGGCCGGGTCTACACGCTTAACTATGATTTGCTTCTCTACTGGGCGCTTATGCATGGTGACCATCCGTTTGAGGATAACCCGGCCGACATTATTACCATCGATGGTTTTGGGCAGGATGACGACAACCCTGACGCAGACTATGTGATTTGGAAAGCCGAAACACGTGCTAATCAGCAGTGTGTGCATTATCTACATGGTGCACTTCATCTCTATGATGCAGGGTCAGAGTTAAAGAAGTACACCTGGGTCAGGAGCGGCATTCCCTTGGTTGATCAGGCCCGTGATGCCATGCAGCAAGGTATGTATTCCCTGTTTGTTTCTGAAGGAGAGAGTTCAGCCAAAATGGCGAAGATACGTCATAGCGCCTATTTGCAACACTCTTTCAAAAGTTTCCACTCAGTTATGGATCAGGGTAATCAGGCATTGTTTATCTTCGGTCATTCGTTGGCTGATAACGATGGCCATATACTAAACCAGATCGGTCGTGGAAAGTGCTCGAAAGTTTATCTCAGCCTCCATGGTGATTCAGACTCTGACTCCAACAGGGAAGTCATTCAACGTGCTGAGGTCATCGCTGGTTTGCGTAGACTCAGCTATCCGATGACTCTTAATTTCTTTGATGCTTCAAGAGCAAACGTATGGGGAGGAAACTAATGCCTAAACGAGATACACATAGAGTTATGCTTCGTCTCCCGCCAAAAGGCTGAGGTGCGAGATAGAATGCGCTAAGAAAAGCTTACAACATGTGAACCTAATGAGATCTTTGCAATGAAATTACGGAAGCTAAAATAGCGACCACCCCAACTACACCTTGCAGTGAGAGCCTATGGGGCTCTTGTCATTGGGGTGGGACATTTGTATTGAGTGTAACTTAGACAACAGTAGATGGGTATCGAACCATGAACCAGAATAGTCCAGATGATGAAATTGTCTCCCAACGAGGTGAGATTCTCTTCTATCAGACCGAGGATGGCAGTACCCGCCTGGAGTGCCATTTTGAGGGCGAGACCATTTGGCTCAGTCAGGCTATGTTGTGCCAGCTCTACCAGAAGTCCAAGGCCACTATCAGTGAGCATCTGAAAAATATATTTGATGACAATGAGTTAGATGAAAATTCAGTTGTTCGGTTTTTCCGAACAACTGCCGCTGACGGTAAATCCTACAAAGTCAGGCATTTTAACCTGGAGGTCATTCTTGCTGTGGGCTACCGGGTGCGCAGCCAGCGGGGTATCCAGTTCCGCCGCTGGGCTACCGAGCGGCTGAAAGAGTATCTGGTTAAGGGCTTCAGCCTGGATAGTGAACGCTTGAAGAATCCGCCTGTGGCTGGTTCGACGGTACCCGATTATTTCGATGAGTTGCTGGAACGCATCCGCGATATTCGCGCCAGCGAGCGGCGCATCTATCTACGGGTCAAAGAAATCTTTGCCATGTCAACAGATTATGAACTTTCTAATCAGGAGACCACCCGCTTTTTTCAGATCATCCAGAACAAACTCCATTATGCTGCCACCGGCCTGACGGCTGCAGAGATCATTCGGCGTCGAGCCGATCACAGTCAGCCCAACATGGGTTTAACCAGCTGGAAAGGGGATGATCTTCGTAAAACCGATGTCACCATCGCCAAGAACTACCTTGCCGAGCCAGAGATTGACGAACTGAACCGTATTGTCGTCATGTGGCTTGACTTTGCCGAAGATCAGGCCCGCCGCCGCAAGCAGATCTTCATGCAGGACTGGCAACAAAAACTTGATGAGTTTCTGGCCTTCAACGATCGCAATATACTGCCTGATGCCGGAAAGGTGGGCAAACATGTCGCTGACAAACATGCTCGGCAGGAGTACGAGCAGTTTGCATCATATCGTCGTGAAACCAAAGAAATAGAGGGTGAATCCGAATCGATCAGAGCGCTGGAAGATGCTGCGAGGAAGCTTGGCAAGGTATCGAAAGACGAGGATCTGAAATGAGTGTCCTCCCCGAAACCAAAGAACTCTTTAGCTCTCATATTCCTGCCTTGCAAGTCTTAATGAGTATGGGCTATGCCTACCTACCACCAGAAAAAGCAATGCAACAGCGGGGTGGAAACACGGGCGAGGTGTTGCTGCGGGAGGTACTAATTGGCGAGCTGCGCAAGCGCCGTTTTACCTGGAAGAGCAAGGAGTATCCTCTTTCCAACAATGCCATCGATGAAATCGTGCGCCAACTTGCCTCTCCCGGTTTGGGAGAAGGACTACTGACGGCCAACGAACGAATCTATAATCGGTTGACGCTGGGTATCACGGTTACCGAGTTCATTGATGGCAAGAAGGCACAGCTTACCATTCCTGTCATCGACTGGCAGAATCCCGAGAACAACCAGTTTCATGTAACCGATGAGTTCGAAGTGTTGAATACGGCCGGCACCGGCTTGCGACGGCCTGATATCGTCTGTTTCATCAATGGTATTCCACTGGCAGTCATTGAGGCCAAGCGCCCTGATCCGCACAACCCCCACAAAGACATGATCAAGGAGGGTGTTTCTCAGCATATCCGAAATCAGGGTGTGGCCGAAATCCCGAGTCTGTTTGCTTATTCGCAGTTGCTGTTTTCAGTCAATGGCCTGGATGGCCGTTATGGTACGACCCGCACGCCAGCCAAATTCTGGGCCCTGTGGCGGGAAGAGGATCTGAATGAAGCCGTATTTGACGATATCAAGAACACAGGGCTGAACGAGGCACAAAAAAAGGCACTTTTCGGCCACCGGCCTCATTGGATGCGTCGGTACTTTGATGAGCAGCGAGCCCAGGGTAAGTTGCTGCCCAACGGGCAGGATCACCTGCTTATTAGCCTGCTACGTCCGGATCGGCTGCTGGAATTTACCCGCTTTTTCATCCTGTTTGATAAAAAGAATGGCAAGATTGCCGCCCGTTACCAGCAGTACTTTGGCATCAAGCGTCTGATCGAGCAGGTCAGCCAGAAGGATGTCCGTGGTGCCCGTGAGGGCGGCGTGATCTGGCACACTACGGGCTCAGGTAAGTCATTCACCATGGTCTTTATGGCCAAGGCACTGATTCTGCACGAGGCGCTGAAACAATGTCG
>QIGV01000167.1 GCA_003230085.1 Gammaproteobacteria bacterium | reverse complement strand
GGGACAGATCTATTTTCTTAATTTTAAAATTAAGAAAATAGATCTGTCCCCTTTTCATGCACCTCATAGCCATGCGCCCTGATCCACTGGACGGCCTCCTGCGCCTGAACCAGATCATCAAGGGTTTGCAGGCCTGAAAGCTGCCTACAGGCATGGCTAATGAGCTTGGCTGCCGCCCATACGGCTGGCGCAGCGGGTAAATTGAGACCATCCCGACAAGCAATGACTTCAAGCACCGCCATGCGTGCGCCAGCTGCATCCCGGGCCTCCAGAACAAGATGTCCTTCTTCACCGCCAAAGCGCCGACAATATCCTGCGATAGGCAACAGCAGCCGACTCAGCCTCGATAAATTCTGCTTCGATAACAGGGGAACGATAAAACTCGCACCCCACAAACCAGAATTGATGTAATGCCGGTCGAAACCGATGAAAAATCGCACCGGATAACGCTGTCTCCCCAGCCTGATTCCGTCGCGAAAAGGAATGGGATAAGTACCATAATTTCTTTTGATGCCGTCATCATGAGTCCGGTAACACAAGGTTCGGAAACACCTCTGCCCATCGTCCAGTGCGCGTCCCAACGGGGCCAACAGCCCCATCATCAGCCCGAGGCTGACAGGATTCTGAGAACCCAGGTTGAGATACACATCAATGGAAGACAAGCCATCCAGGTCCTTGTAGGCCTGACTCAGCACTGCAACCAGTCCTGGCACCGTCGAACAGCCAGGAACGATGCAAATTTGCATATTTGGCCGCGATTTAGCAGCCAGCTGTACCCTCTCGATAAAATGTAAATCCTCAGCAATATCGATATAGTGCGTTGCGGTATCCAGGCAGGCCTCTATCAAGGGAGCGGGGTCATGATCGAAGGGGCCAGCGGCGTGTATTAACACATCGATATCTTCCAGCACACCTGCATAGGTATCGGGTTCAAACAGATTGAGGTAACGGTGTTCCAGAGACTGCTCCGGCCTGGCTTGCCGGGAGCCACTGATGACCTCGACATCGGGATGCGCTTGCTGCAATAGCGCCACGATCATTTTCCCCATGGTACCGCTAGCGCCAAGCACAAGAATCTTTTTGCTGCTTGCCATCCAGGATTGACCCGCGCCTGTACTGATGCTACTGACAGTTGTTGCCACAGTTGATACGATAATGCGCGGCCCTGAACGAAAGATAATGCTCCTTAACCCGACGCGTACTTGAAGCCTTTGGATTTCTCCGAAACTCGCTTTCCAGGATGCTTTTTACTGCTGTACTCCAGGGAGTGTGCGGTATCAGATCATACATGGCGCCGGAAGCAAAAATCAGGACTCGTTCTGTCAAACCATAACCCGGCTGCCTAAATGCCTCAAAATATGGGTTACCCAGCGGGGGTTTAATCACAGGAATAGATTGCTCAATAACCAGATTGTCATCTGGCAATAAAGACAAATCCTCCCTGGCCGTAAACGACACCATGGCAGCAATGGTGAATGCGATTAATAACGGTGGCGCCCAGATATATTGATGATGATAGAACATCATGCCGCCAGACACGATTGCGCCCCAGTTTAGTAGCGCCATCGTGATTAAGAATGTGGGATAGATCACCACTGGAATAATACCGACCTGAATCACCAGCCATTCTCCAAGTGTGGCCACCCAGCCGGAAAAAACCATAATAGGGAAAAAAGAGACCCGCCACACGACTGCAGCGAACAGCACTATCAGTGCACGCTGTGTATTTCCCTGAAACGTCGTGCACAGCAGGATAACTGCAAAAAAAAACCCAATCAGAGAAGCAAACTGAAAGGCCAGAAAAAGCGCCGCCTGGTCAATATTTGACCGAGTATCCAACCACAGGCCAATACCTGCAAGGATAATAACTGTTATCAGAAGAGCATCTTTATATGGTCTCAAAACACCTGCATCTTCTGGAGCTCTGGCGCCACTTCATCAAGACGGCTTGCCAGTATTTGCATGCGCCGGGTGGGCACCTTGGGGAACAAATGATGCTCGACATGATAAAACATATTATAGGTCAGGAGTGACTTGAGCTTTCCACGGACGGTGCGCGCAATAAAGTGGGTGCGGTCACAATTATAATGCACGGTCCATACTGCAAAGAACGCTGTCATGTTATTCGCAACCAACATCACAATGACATGATATTGAAGGATGGTAATATCCCAGACGAACATGACCAGAACGACCCACACAACATTGGCAATCAGCTCTGCTATCACCCAGCGACGCAAGCGCTGACTCCCTAGCTCTAACGCCGTCTTATGCAGCAGGTAAGGAAATTTGGGTCCGAACAAAAGGGCCTGCCACCACTTCATTCTGGCACTTCTTGCCTCTACATCCTCATCGTCCATACAATAGCGATGATGACGCAAGTGGTTGAACTGTACTGCGTGCATCGACCCCAGCATGATGATGCTGAACAAAAACATAAAATACTCGTGGCCGCGGCGACTTATTCCAATCGCATAGTGATAGGCATTGTGGACCTGCCTCAATCCGCAGAGGAAAAACATAAACGAGGCGCCCAACGCAAAAAACCACCATTGATAATAGGCGAGGACCAATGACAGGATTAGCCATGGTGCAGAGATAAGTAATTCATGAATAACGTCTCCTTTGGTTAAATCACAAAGGTCACGCCATTCCACACTACGTACCCGTTCATCATGCATTATTTCCATCGCCATACATCTTCCCCCTGTTAGCAGATCATGATAGATGAGTAATCAACCAGAAATAAGATTACGCTATTTTTATTGGTCTCTTTGAAATATCAATTATTCGAATTAATGAGTGATCTCCCGCTTTTTAGCAATTACCCGGCTGCATGGCTGTATGTTGCCACGGATATGGGTAAAACATTTCAGCTGAAATTGTGGATACTATAACAGAGAGTTCATTTATTTTTTCCAGTTATTATGTGTTGCCGGACTCCAGCGGCTGCGCCAGCAAAGCCCCGGTAATAATCACAAAGGCGCGAACCAGCAGGATCCCCAGACCTTGGGCCCTGTGTTCCTGTCGGATACGCTGATCATCCTCTCCCTTCAGCAAGCGGTGACCCGCCATGATCTGAACAAAATACAACACAAACAATGCAATCAGCAGCATAAAATGGACCCACACGCCAAAGGTAAGAATATCTTCATCGACAAATAGACGCGTGTACCAATCCCGTGTCATCACTAGATATATCGGGAAAAGAAAATCTGACGTCATGATAAACACCATGACGGGCACATGAAATTTACGCAGCCTGGAAAAATAAAAAGCTGCCACCATAAGCGCATAGGTAGCGACAACATAAAGGACCGTGCCTGCTAGCATGGTATTCTCAAACTCATCTCAAAACTCGTTCTGAAAAACTGTTGAAAAGCCGTAAATATAATACTGAATAGCTGATCTGGAAACAGCATTACCACTGATATCAGGATCGTTCAAGAGTCTTCCTTTGGCATACCTTATTCAATTCTACCCAGCGGGCTAAGGATACCACATCAATCCTGATACATAAGGTAAAAGTGTGAAGCTCCAAATTTTGTAGTGTTTGTAAGTGATCATTTTTTATAGGTTTTCGGCTATATAGACCGCACAAACTACGTTTGTACTGGATCTATCCGAAAATACAGCCTAATA
Organism: Gammaproteobacteria bacterium; assembly: GCA_003230085.1. Taxonomy (GTDB): domain Bacteria; phylum Pseudomonadota; class Gammaproteobacteria; order SZUA-140; family SZUA-140; genus SZUA-140. The sequence goes on along the minus strand of QIGV01000167.1, from coordinate 6,244 downwards.
AATCAGACGTCTCCTTGTTTATATACGCGTGCCATTAGTTTCGTCTTGACGACAATTATTACTTCCTGGCAAACATCGACACCCTGGCAAACATCGATTATATTCTGTTTGCAAAGGTTTTTTATCTCTACTCCATACAACGTCATAAAATGATTGAATGACGAATCTGGAATATGCCGATGAACGTGTGCATTCAGACTACTGAGAGCTTAGGTTAATGAACTGCAAACTAGTCCGTTTGACTATCATTGCCTGCGTCATTACGTTTTTTCCATTTGAAATTCATGCCGAATCTCTACTTGTATTGAGTGATGCCCAGGAAGAATATCCATTAGGCAGGTATATCAGCGTACTGGAAGATGCCAGCGGCAAGCTGACCATCGATGATGTCAGCCAGCCTGAACACCGCGATCAGTACAGAACATTCAATGAGGATACACCTAACCTCGGTTTTTCCGAGTCGGTATTTTGGGTCCGCCTGCATTTAAAGAATGAATCGAGCCTAAACGTTTGGCTACTGGATCAGCGCTTTGCCAATACGCACTATCTGGATCTATATGTAGCAAGCGAAGATGGAAAGACCTATCAAATAACTGAATCGGGCAATCTACGGCCGTATTCCAATCGAAAAATTTCTCATCGGCGCATTATTTTTAAGTTACCGTTGGAATCAGGGCAGCAACGCACCCTCTATTTGCGCTTTCAAAGCCATGCGGCTATCAGCTTGAGTTTACAGTTATGGTCTGAATCAGCCCTTGCCAACGCCGACCGCACTGAATCCTTCTGGATGGGCATGTACTACGGAATTTTCGCCATGATTCTGATTATTAGCTTGATCTTGTATTTATCTTTCCACAGAACCAGTTATTTGTTCCTGGCATTATTTGTCACCAGCTCCGGTGCTATGTATTTATTTTACGATGGCTACGCGCAGATGATTTTTAGTGCAGGCCATGCCGAAACAAGCTCGCACTTTATCCCCATGTTACTCAGTGTGGCGATGGTTACACTGCTGTATTTCGTACGCACACTCCTTTCGACAACCATAGAGAATCAATATATACAACGCATGCATATTGCGCTAGTTATAGTCTGGGCGGTATTATTTTTCATGGAACCAATCGGTGGCTACCATATTATTATCAGGATTATTATCCCGCTGATTCTTTTCACCTTGTTATATCTACTGGTAGTAAGTGCTCTTAGCTGGAATCGGCAGCATTCGACATCCCGGTTTATTCTAATTGGTCTGATATCATTTTTCCTGGGTTTTCTAGGCTTTGCTCTTGCTCTATTCGGTTTTGTCGAGAGCCACTTCATCCTGGTACAGGGAATAAGAATCAGTCTAGTCATATTGCTCGTGTTCATGTCATTGGCAATCGTTGATCATATTCAGTGGCTGCTGAATATACGCAAACAGGCAGGCAAAGCACTAACGGCAAGCGAACAAAAATTTCGCGCTATTTTTGATCAAACCTTCCAGTTGACAGGTGTCTTGTCACCCAAAGGAAAAATTCTGGAGCTTAATAAAGCCGCGTTGGCGTTCGGAGATGTTTCTGAGTCTGACGTATTGGGTAAATATTTCTGGGACGCCCCATGGTGGGCACATGATCCGGCACAGCAGGAAAAATTACGTGCCGCCGTTAAACAGGCAGCAAATGATGAGCACGTTCGTTTTGAAATGAAATTACCCGGGACTAATGGCAAGGAACGCTGGATGGATTTCTCGCTCAAACCCTACAAAGACAAAACAGGGAAGATCACAATGCTGATCCCGGAAGGATGGGATATTACTGGGCGCAAGCGCATCGAACAGGCCATTAACGATATAGCTACGGGTGTATCAGCTCAGAGTGGCAAGTCTTTTTTCCAGCAGCTGGTATTCCAGCTTGCCAAGGTATTTAATGCGGACTATGTCCTTATTGCTCTTGTGGATAAAAATAATATGGACACGGCCCAAACTATAGCGGTGTGCACATTTGGTGAAATTGCCGACAATTTTTCATATCCACTGGCTGGATCGCCATGTATGAATGTCATGGGGAAGCAGACATGCACCTACCCGGATAACGTACAAGCCTTGTTTCCGAGAGATCAACTCCTGGTTGAGATGAACGTCAAAAGCTATATTGGGACCCTGCTGCATGACTCAAAGGGCATGCCCACCGGACTAATCACCGTTCTTGACAGGAAACCTGTGGAAAACACCGAATATGTAAACGAAATACTTCAAATCTTCGCAGCGCGTGCCGGTGCCGAGCTGGAACGGTCACTAGCCGACACGAAGCTACAGAATGCAAAGCAAAAGCTCGCCCTTCATGTACAACAAACGCCATTAGCTGTCATTGAATGGAATATAAAATTTGAAGTGATCGACTGGAATCCGGCAGCAGAACATATTTTTGGTTATTCGCGCAACGAGGCCGTGGGAAAACATGCGGCAGATTTGATTATACCACCTAGTGCCAAACCACATGTAAACGATATTTGGCAGGCATTATTAGCCAATAGAGGAGGTATGCGAAGTACTAATGAGAATGTAACCAGGGATGGTCGAACCATTATGTGTGAGTGGTATAACACTCCCCTGGTGACGGAGGTGGGTGAGGTGATAGGCGTGGCATCATTAGTGGTGGATAACACCGAAAAGGTACACGCTCAACAGGAGCTGGGGATATATCATCATCAATTAGAAAACCTTGTCGCTAGACGCACTGCCGATCTGGAAGCAGTTAATAAAGAGCTGGAGTCCTTTTCCTATTCCGTATCCCATGACTTGCGTGCACCACTGCGAGCCATCGATGGCTTCAGTCTGGCAGTCCTGGAGGACCACGCGGAAAAACTTGATAGTGAAGGGAGGGGCTATTTACAGCGTGTGCGCAAAGCTGCCCAGCGCATGTCGGGTCTTATCGATGATATATTACAGCTTTCTCGAGTGACCCGCTATAAAATTCGAAGCGATATAGTCAATCTGAGTGACCTGGTTTTAGAATCTCTGGCCAGACTAGAAGAGAACAATCCCGACCGAAAAACAAAAATAATTATCCGTCCTGATATTAAAGCTGAAGGCGACAATCATTTACTTGGAATTGTCCTGGACAACCTTCTCGATAATGCCTGGAAATATACAAACAAGACAGAGAACCCGAAAATCGAATTCGGTACCTCAGAAAAAGATGGCGAAACTATCTTTTTTGTAAAAGACAACGGCGCCGGCTTCAATATGAAGTACGCCGATAAACTCTTCGGCGCCTTCCAACGCCTACACCGCACAGATGAGTTCCCAGGCACTGGCATTGGACTCGCAACGGTTCAACGCATCATTCAACGCCACGGTGGCCGCATATGGGCAGAAGCCGAGGTGAATAAGGGAACAACTTTCTTTTTTACCTTGGCCTTGGCACAGCCATCAGAAAATGATGTGACAATGGAAACGACTCTCCCCTGAACTCAAGGGGAGTCGTCGTAAAACCCACCCCAGGCTGTGGGCTGTACCGAATTCAGGGATTATCTCTGATTTCAGCCACCACCAAGATTAAGATCCCCGCCCTTCAGCAGCACATCCCAATAGAACTTTGGTAACACATATTTCTTCAGGTAATACATGCTGCGGCGTTCTTTGCCCTGATCGAATGGAAAGGTCTCTTTAGGCAGCAGGTTATAGTCAAATTCAGCCAGTACCAGTTTCCCATATCCCGTAACCAGAGGGCAGGAGGCATAGCCGTCGTAGGCGGCCTTGCCATCCTGACCGTTGATGGCCGTCACAAGATTACTCACCAGAACCGGCGCCTGACTGCGTATTGCTGCAGCCGTTTTTGAGTTCGGTGTGTTGGTACAGTCACCCAGACCAAAAACATTGGCGTATTTCTTATGCCTCAGGGTATACATATCCACATCCACCCAACCGGCGGAGTCACTGACAGGGCTGCCCTTTAGAAAATCCGGTGCGCTCATGGGGGGTGTGACATGAATCATATCGTATTGGATGGTCTGCTGTTCTCCATCCGTTAGCCGTTCAAAAACGGCCTCCTTCTTATCCGGGTGTAACTCAATCAGGTTGGTCTGATAATGCACATCCAGACCTTTACGCGCGATGACCTTGTTCAAGGCTGCTGCGTATTTTTTGACCGGGAATATACCAGGGCCTGCCGAGAAAAATTTGATATCTGTTCTGTCCCGCACTTTTGATTTTCTGAAGGCATCGTCAGCCAGATACATAATTTTTTGCGCAGCGCCAGGGCATTTGAACGGCGGCTTAGGCTGGGTAAAAATAGCAGTGCCACCCTGAAACGACTGAATCGTTCTCCAGGTGTACGGTGCCGCATGATAGTCATAGTTACTGACCACACCATTTTTCCCCAGGCTTTCCTTAAGACCAGGGATTGATTCCCAATCGATTTTTATTCCCGGCGCCACCACTAGAAAATCATAACTGATCTGTTTTTCATCAGCAGTGTTCAGCGAATTTTCTTCCGGATTGATCGTTGTGACACTGTCCTGAATCCACTTAACGCCAGCAGGAACGATCTTGCTCATAGGCCGTGCAGTTTTCTCAGCCTCGATAATACCGCCACCGACGAATGTCCAGCCCGGTTGGTAATAGTGTGTATCGGAAGGCTCAATGATTGCAATGTCTGGATTATCCAGCTCTTTCAAAAGATGTGCCGCTACTGCAATGCCCCCCGTTCCCCCTCCAACAATCACAATTTGATGCTTTATGGCATCAGTCATCTTGATCTCCTTTTGATTATATTAAGTAGAAATACTTACTCATGATCAGATCAGTGATTTCCAATATCCAACCCAGTCCGTAACAGCATGAAACCGCCAATTAGAATCAGCATCATACTAAAGGCCCGTTGCAGTTGCACACCTGGGAGTTTCCTGAGCAGGTAAGTACCCAGCACTGTGCCCAACGCGGCAATAATGCTGATGATCAAAGCCAGTGGCAGTGAAAAATTCACAGTCTTGAGGTAGGTGATACCACCTGCTGTGGCGTTCAATGTAATCAACACCAGGGAATGGGCAACGGCAATGGGGAAATGGCCGACCCCCAGGTAAATCAATGCAGGCACCAGCAGAAACCCACCTCCTACACCCAGCACACCGGTGATCACGCCGATAAATAATCCGGTGACAGAGGCAGGAATAAACCTGAATACACTGACACGGTCTGACAGTTCTACCCTGGACAACCACCAGGTCACCAGAAGAATCAAGAGCGCAAAAAGAATAAGCTGAATGTCTTCATCGATATGCACCGCAAGCAATGACCCGATCACACTGCCCAGCACACCTGTGACACCAAAAGTGATCAGCAGCCTGGCTTGCAGATTCCGCCAGACCCGCTGTTGTATCAAGGCCGTGAGTGAGACAATTGCAACCACCCACAGACTCATGGCTATCGCTTCCTTGACCGGCATATCCGCCAGGTAGATCAATACTGGCACCGTGATCATGCCGCCACCGGCGCCAAACAATCCCAGCACAACGCCGATCACAAGCGCAGAAGGCCAGAGCCAGAGACTCATCGCGGTGTACTACAACTTGCCACAGGATTGATTGGCCGGCACCGCTTCCATCATGAGCTTGGGATCAGGAAGGTCCAGACCCTCCATGTAGGCTATGAAACTGTCACGACCGAGCTTAAGACGCGGGTTGAATTCAATCTCCTCCCCGATTGTCGAAAGCGTCCTGCCATGATAATCATGACCGGGATAGACCAACGTGCTCTTCGGCAAGGTAAACAGCTTGCGGGTAATCGAGTCATACAACAGTCCGGCATTCCCCTGCTGGAAATCGGTACGGCCACAACCGCGGATAAACAGGGAATCACCGGTAAAAATACAATTGCCGATTAGAAAACTGAGACAGCCAGCGGTATGCCCAGGTGTCGAGATCACCCTGATCTCTTCATTGCCCAGTAGCAAATTATCGCCCTCTTTCAGTGCCAGATCAGCACATCCCACGGCATTGATTTCGGCAATACCGGTTTGGCAAGCAGTGAGTTCACGCAGCTTGCCATTGGCGGTAATATGATCGGCGTGAACATGGGTATCCAGCGAATATTTAAGCGTCAGCCCCAATTCGCTCAACAACGCCATATCCCGCCCTACTTGACCCAACACAGGATCAATCAATACAGCGGCGCGGTTTTCCGGGTCGCCAACAAGATAGGTGTAGGTCCATGTGTCATAATCAAACAACTGACGTAAAATCATAGATCAATCTCCAATTGATAACA
>QIGV01000159.1 GCA_003230085.1 Gammaproteobacteria bacterium | reverse complement strand
TCTATAGCAACCCAAACTGCTGCGTCAAATATTTCAAGTTTCTGATTCGGCTCTTGCGAAAAATAAAAAGACTCGATAAAAATACTAAAAACCGGGGTACCCCGACATTATATTTCTATGCACACCCGATCGAGTGGTGGAACCGGTTTAGTGATACTGCTGAGGTTAGAATATTTCCATGGCGCTCGTTTAAATCAAAACATCAGAAAATACTAGTACCCGATAATAAGTTCGGCAAAATACTCTTTGCAGCGTTGTTCAGCATGGAGATAAAATTTCCATCTTTTTTTGCAAAACATTTTCAATACCCAATGATAGTATTGACTAAAAATCCGGAGCAGAGCGGCGACAATCAGCCCCAGGCCAATCACCAGTAACGCGTATTGATATAGGTGAAAAAACCATGAAGATTACCAAGTGATGCGCAGCTAAATTGACGAAACCATTTCCATTCCTTCTGCCCCAGCTTGTAATCTGAAATATTCACAGCTCCCAGTATCTTATTACCCAGCCCCATGTCATTCTGCCGGGAGAGATCCCGCGCGCGCTTCAATAGAAAACCAATTATCATCTGATCAATATATTCAGGTGATATTTGGAATTTATCACCCCTGGAGCTGATTGATTTCCTACTATCTTCAAACATATCTACAAGCAAGGCATTCAATGCCGGATTAGTACTGAAACTATGCAGTAGGCTCGCATATTCAGCGGCAAACTGATCCTGCAGGCAAACAGTTTTAGAATCTTTATGATGCCTGAAATTTACAATGACATCGTCGATAACCTTAACAGGCTCCATTCCGTAATGAATAAGAAATTTTATCCAGACGTCCCGGTCCATCACATAATGAAGATCTGGAGATACACCATTCAAACTATCAAACACCTGCTTTTTAAAAAACGTAGAGGATTGTTCTATCAACAAGTGTCTAAGGGTATCTGCAAGATCTGCCTTATTTACATAGGTTCTTTTCTCCCTCTCTCTTCCAGCCCCCGCAATCCTTGTAACAGCACACACACAAAGGATGTCACTCTCAGAAAAAGCATCAGCGACAGATCTCAATGCAGCGGGCAAATAGTAATCGTCCGAGTTTAACCAGTTAACCACCTCCCCAGTTGCTATTTTCAAGCCCTTGTTGATTGCGTCGCTTTGCCCAGCATCTTTTTCGCTGACCCAATAAGTAATATCTCTTTCATACTGTTTAATAATTTCCACAGTATCATCAGAACTACCACCATCAATAATAATCAATTCTATTTCCGGGTAGTCCTGGTTCAGAACAGATTCTATGGCCTGGCTAATATATGCCCCTTGATTCAAACTGGGCATAATTATGGAAATTTTGGACTCAAGGCTGCCGCTCATGACTTGATCAGAGGCCCCTTAGATGGGTTTCTGATGGAAGGGCCTCTACACAATTTCCCCTGATGAAATCATGAGAAATAATCAATGCCAGGGGCAGCCAGAGAATAATCCACAACACCAGTGGTCGAGTCACCAGCCTGTCTGTATCAAAGATCATAATCGTCATGCCAAAAACCAGAAGTGCCAGATAGACATAGTCACCGGTTTTCTTGCCGATACGAACCGACAACCAGATGGCATAAACCAGCATGGTCAGAAAAAACACGAGGCCAATAATACCACCATCACGCAAAGCGCCAATATAAGCATTGTGAGAAAATAAATATATCTTCTTCTGAGCGATAAATACAAATTCATCGGTAAGGTAACCGTGACCAAAAAGCGGGGCCTCAGCCACCTTTTGCAATACCACGCTCCAGATTTCTGGTCTCGTAGAAAGTCCACGGTTAATTGCCGACATAATGAGTTCAGGAAACCCTAAATACAGGACGCCAAATGTCCCGGCTATTGCCACCATTGCAACCAACATCTTTTTATAATTCCCCAGAGCAAAAAGTATGATTACTGCGGCAATAGTAGCAATAAGCACACCCCGGCTTTGAGTAAACCAGACAAAACTGAGCAGCACCAACGCAGAGGCATAAAACACCATCCGGATCTGCCACATTCTGGCACTCAATGCGTAAGAAAGGCATAGAATCGCAAAAAACCCATAGACCATCGCGCTGGGATTTGGATTTTCCAATGTGCCAATGCCAATGAGGCGGGATTTTGGAAAGGAATGATCCTGATACCAGATGATCATCGAAGCGATGGCAGCTACCCCGGCAACCAGGCATGTTATCTGTAAAAAATAATCGAACTTGTCAGGATATTCGAACCGCAAAATGGCCGTCACTAACAAGAACATTAGTATGTAAAATACCAGGCGGGCATATATTAAAAAGGGCTTCAGTTCAAATAATTCACTCCATGCCGTGTTTATTAACATGTAGGTAAAATATGCCACAAGCAGCAAAAGCAGGCGATTATTCCTCAACAATGTAAAACCCTGTGGCAGCAATAGAAGGCCGGGGATAAACACTGCGATGGAATAAAACTTGTATTGATCTACCGCATTGGGAATAAGGAAAAACCCGATGATAAAGATACTGTACGTCAGGAAAATAAACCTTGTGGCATATGACCCGCTAACGCGCATCGCCATATCATGGATGTACATAGACAAGAATCTTAAAACATCACATACAATAGCGACATCAGGCCGACAGTATTGGTGTGCGGCCTAGCACTTCAAAGGCATCATGCCGCACATGATTATGTTGTATCTCATCGCGCAGCATTTCCTCCGTCACAATCCCTTGCTCGACACATTCACGCAGTAGGCCAAAGAATAGTTGCTCCTGTTTAATATCAGGATGGCTACGGTAACGCCCCAATAGCGCATATTCCCCAAATAACTTCCGCCGGGCACGCATTAGCCAGCCCAGCGGTGGAAACAGACGAAACTTCTCCGCCGGACGCCAGTCGATCGGTAATCCCGCCTTCCACGGCTGAGTCAATCGCCGTGTATTATGAAGCATTCGAGTCTCGCTGGTTAGCTTATCAAAATCATTCCATTCATTCTCAAGAACACCAATGGATTCACGTGGTTCAAGTTTCAGACAAACCCATTTCGTGTAGTCCCGCTTCAATTCAAACATTGAATTAAATTGCTCTTCAACCAGCCAGTGAGTCAACCTGGCGCAATCCAGCAGCATCACACTACTGGCCCAGCAGCGGTCAATAAATCCCTTTGGACCCGAGCGCATACGACACATAATGGCCTTATCTCCCATATCACGTGACAGCAGATCCCAGATATCACCAACGGCGAAAATATCCGGATCGATAACCACTGCACGTCCCTGATAACCCATCAGCTCCGGCGGCATGAAGCGCAGAGGTGTAAACGATTGCAGATCATCATAGAGCCAGGTCCGCTTGACACCATCACGAAGGTATTCCCGCCCTTCCTGTTCACGAAGAAACGGATGATCTTTAGTATGGATGATTTGAACATCAAATTTTTCGCTATGCCTGGAATAACGCCGCAAGGCATACTGCGCGACCAGTGCACCGACGATCTGTTTGTGATTGGTGTGAATAAATACGCAATATTCCACGATGATGTGCCTCTTATATATTCCAGTCCATATAACTGTCTAGCGCGGGGAAAGAAGACAGATCGATGACCGGGCTGTGGCGACCATGATTATGCCGCCCCTGAAATATCAGCTGCATCTGCTCTGGTAGCAGGCCGCAATGGTGGTGTCCGCTCAAGCACCTCTAGTGCATCATGGCGGACATGGTTCAAACGCATTTGCTCCCGAACCAGATCCTCAGTGACGATATCCTGCTCCAGACATTCCTTTAACAGACCGAAAAATAAATCTTCCTGGTTCGGGTCTGGATGAGCTTTATAGTGCCCCATCAAACCATATTCACCAAATAGCTGTCTTCGGACGGACTGCAGCCATCCCTGTGGAGAAAACCCCCGGGTTCGCTCAGGCGGTCTGTAGTCAACCGGCAATCCGGTCTTCCAGGGTTGGGTCTTACGCTTGGTGGTGTGCAACATCTTGGTCTTTTCGGTCAATTTGTCAAAATCATTCCACTCACTTTCCAGTAGGCCAATGGCCTCACGGGGCTCAAGCTTCACGCATATCCAGTCCATATAGTCCCGCTTGAACTCAAACATGTCATTGAACTGCTCTTCAACGCGCCAGTGAGTAAGCTTAGCGCAATCGAGCAACATGACGCTGCTGGCCAGGCAGCCGTGTACCTTGCCCTTCCTGCCCGAACGTGGTCGACACATAATGGCTTTGCCACCCATATCCCGAGAAAGCAATTCCCATACATCACCGACTGCAAAAACATCAGGATCAATCACTACGGCACGGCCCTGATACCCCATCAGTTCGGGCGGCATGAAACGCGTCAACGTAAAGGACTGCAGGTCATCATTGAGCCAGGTTCGCCGGGATCCATCCCGTAAATATTGCTGCCCTTCCTTTTCCCAGAAAAAAGGGTAGTCCTTGTGATGGATGATATGAATATCAAATTTTTCAGGGTTCGCCGAATAGCGCTGGAGCGCGTATTTCGCAACCAGCGCGCCAACATACTGCTTATGATTGGTTTGAATGAATACACTATAGTCCATGGCAGGTACCTCGTCTGAATCTCAGTGATGCGGAATATAACATACAATTAATAAGGTTAAAATATGTCGCGGAGATGGGCCTAAATGTTCAAATAGAGAAGAATTTTAAGTATTGACAGCTTTTTTCACATGCTCTTCCGCGGCGTAGCCAAACACGGGCGACAAGGTCTCATTGAGCAGCTTCTCGATCTCCACAATTTGTCCATCCTCAAAATAATCTCTGTAACCACCTACTTTAGCCCGCCTAACCTTGTAGGAATCGGGATTTTTCCGGTCTTTTGGCACCATGCGGCTGCCGCTCAACCAGAAAGTTTTTTTCTGCTCCAGTTTTTTCATATTTTCCACCGACGAGAATTCAACAGCCTCCTTGATTTGCTCGCCTGTTCCAGGCGTACCCATAAAATCAACAATCTTCTCCAACACATCAGCAGTCTGAACACGCATATCCTCATAACGCACGACCAGAATATTTTTTATCTGTGGCATCTCATGTGCCCACAGATTCATGAAATCAATAATCTTCGGCAATCCCGCTTGCGGGTCCATGATAAAATCGTAAATTGATATATTTTCTTGATGCGCTGGGTACTGATTCAAATTTTTCTTCCGGGCCCGCATCCGGAATTTCCACTGAAAATACTGGGAAACCGCCACATCACGAGGATCACGAACCAGCAACACAACTTTTTTATCGTAGTAATCTTCTTTGGTTTGACTATGCCCGGTATAGTCCTTGAGGTAATTATCATGGGTGAAAAAAATGGCCGGGATTTCAGAATTCTTGCGGTGCAGGTTATCGAACCCGATCAGATTTTTCTCTGACAGGCCATGCCTGACCTGAAAAAAGCGTGACAACATCACCCGCAGCCAGGTACGACCGCTCTTGCCAAATGAAATCACCACGCAGCCGGCCTGCTTGAGCTTGCGTGATTCTTCACGTCCACGCAGCCATCGCTCTACAGCGATTTTCTTTTCCTCAGGGAAAAAGAACATCAGTAACAGAGTGATTTCTCTGATGATTTTTTTTAATATCACATGCATAAAAATAGTAGCCCTGAAATACTGGAAGCCATACAAGGTTGTTTTCCATAATCTGGATGAGCATCTGGCGAGATGTAAGCTCGGCAGGGGTGGCTGATTATATCGGAATATTACAGTAGACGTCACCCCATTTCAGGGGCGTGTATCATAGGTCGAATGGCGGAAATATTCATCTATCTGATTGTATTTATTGATCAATCTCCATCATTTTTGGACTTAAACCACCATGTCTGGAACATCAAGATGGCCCAGAGTAAGTTGGTGTGGTTACGCCAGCGGCACAAATGCTGCTCCCAGACCTGTCTTACGGCATCCGGATAAAATATGCCCTGCTGCACTAATGTTGTTCTCGAAAGCAGGTCCTCCGCCCAGGTTCGCAGCGGCCCTCTTAGCCAATCTGCAATGGGGACGCTAAAACCTCGCTTGGGTCGATCAAATAATGCCTGAGGGATATGCCGTTTGAGAATATCTTTGAGAATCCTTTTGCCACCATGCTCGTCCATCAAAAAATCATTGGGCAGAGACCACGCAAACTCTATAAGCCGCTGATCCAGTAAAGGGCTACGCACTTCCAGGCCAACGGCCATACTTGCGCGGTCAACTTTGACCATAATATCATCCGTCAGGTATTCGCTAAAGTCGTAATACATCATGGCATGAAGCGGATCACTGATTTCAGCACATTGCTGCTGGTCAGAAAATAAGGCCTGTGGGTGTCTGTTACCTCGCACGAACAAGCGGCCGTCAATGCCATGCGTAAAGGTATTGGCAATCAATTCCTGCGGAGAGTTTGCATTCCAGTAACATGCATGGCGCTGAAGCTTCCCCCCCTGGCGTCGCCATTTCGAAATTTTTGCGTCGCTCTCAATGTTGTGAGGCTTGAATAAATCCCAACTGGATTGGCCTATGTTTGTAAAAATGCTCCCTAGTGCAGCACGGACTCCTGACGGCATGTGATGCATCCATTGCCAGCGTTTCAAGCACTCAAAATAACGCGTGTAACCTGCAAATAGCTCGTCTCCCCCATCTCCGGAAAGGACCACCTTGACCTCCTCCCGGGCAAGCTTTGATACCAGATAGGTAGGAATCTGAGAGATATCTGCAAATGGTTCATCATAAATGCGAGGAATTTGTTCAACGACGGAGAGACATTGTTCCGGCGTTACATATAACTCACGGTGCCTGGTACCTACATGATTCGCTATTTGCGCGGCGTATTCCGCTTCATTATATTTCGGCTCCCAGAAGCCAATGGAGTACGTTCTTACCGGCCTGTCAGAATTTAATTGCATCAGAGAAACAATGAGCGAAGAATCAATACCACCTGATAAAAGCGCACCAAGATCAACATCTGCTACCATCCTTTCATCGACAGATTCACGGAGTAATCCTTCAACCGTATTCAACGCCTGCTCATAGGATCCGCCATAGGGCGTGTGCACACCACTTATTGCTATATTTCCGGCTGCCCAATATTTTTGGGGAGTCACTGACCAGGGGTTATTCGATTTTCTAATTTGAATAAAGCTTGCTGGTGGCAACTTGCGAATGTGGCGGTATATCGAGGCAGGCTGAGCCAGCCAGCCATACTGGATATATCGACCCAGCGCATCATAATCAAGCGCATCATCAAACTCAGGGTGGAAACGTATTGCCTTCAGTTCAGAGGCAAACAAAAAGACCCCATTACACCACCCGTAGTAAAGTGGTTTCTTGCCCACACGATCACGAGCAAGAGTGAGAACACATTCCTTGCGGTCCCACACGGCAAAGGCGAACATACCATTGATACGCTTCAATGCCTTATCAACCCCCCAATTCTCAATGGCGGCCACTAATACCTCAGTATCAGAATGACCTGCGAAAGGATAATCGTCGGCCTCAAGCTCACGACGTAAAGAGGGGAAATTGTAGATCTCACCATTGTAAGTAAGCAGATAGCGGCCAGATGCTGAGGCCATCGGCTGTGCCCCGGCCTGCGATAAATCGATTATTGACAAGCGCCGATGCCCGAGAGCGACGCCTCTTTCCACATCTGTCCACACACCACTGGCATCGGGTCCACGATGAACCAGGCGATTCGTCATAGATTCCGCAATCTGCCCCAGACTACTCTTTTCAGGCGTTATGCCATTGTATAAAAAACCAGCGATCCCACACATTTCTTTCTTTTTCTATCAAATAAGCAATGAATCCATCAATCCTGCTATTATAGCAATCTGGCAGATCAAAATGTGAGCAAGGATCCATATACAAGAAGAGTGTTCATCAAAATAGTCTCTCCAATTTCTACACCATGTCCATTTGTCATCACGCCTTCTTTATAGAATAATAGTCCGACTCATAAAATCGGGCGTTCCTTTTAATCGAGATCCAGGGGAAACCCTCTTATCTCACTCACTATACGTTTAATTAAGCAGGGTATCCCAAGCATACTAGTTTTACAGAAATGAGACTGGCAATATACATAAGAACGATAGAATCAGCCCGCGGCGCCGAACAGGTCGTGGCCAATATAGTCAAGGGACTAGCCCAGAAAGGTCATCTTGTTGATTTACTCGTCGAAGAAGATCGTGGCTGGCTGATTGATAGCCTCAGATCAAAAAGCAATAACATTAGCATCATCAACCTACGACCCTTCTATTCCTCGGGTTTATTCCATTTTTCCTTTCTGTTTGTCACAGTGCTGAGAAATTTAATTACATACCCGTTTACCATGCTACATCGAGGTAATCACTGCCTCATTCCCTTGATTAGAACTATCATAAAGGAAAAACCACCGATACATTCGCTATATGGCTATATCCATCAGAATCGGCCGGATGCCATCATGTCCTTTCTGAATTACCCGAATTTAATCTTGCTGCTGACAGCCCAACTATGTAGAAATAAAACAAGATTTTTTGTAAATGTGCGCAATCATATATCGAGTTCAGCGGGACATGCGAAATCCAAATGGATGCGTAATGTCCCACATATTATGCGCTGTTTTTTTCATCTGGCAGATGAAATAGTCGCGCCCTCCTACGGCGTTGCAGAAGATATCGCAAAAATTACAAAACTACCTCTGGACCATATTACGGTGATCCATAACCCTGTTTTCAGGCCTGAGCTCCTGGCACAGGCTCAGGAGCCTGTGGATCATCCATGGCTGAAGAAGACAGATGTCCCGGTTATTATTGCTGCTGGAAAATTAAAACCCCAGAAAGATTTCAGCACACTACTACGCGCATTTTCGATTGTTCGCTCTAAGCAACCTGCCCACCTGATTATTCTTGGTGAGGGGCGCTGCCGAACAGAATTAATGGGACTGGCAAAAGAACTCAAGGTCAGCTCAGATATTGATTTTGCAGGCTACGTGCAAAATCCATATGCTTATTTCAGCAGGAGTTCACTATTTGTTTTGTCATCTGCATGGGAAGGTCTACCTAATGCGCTTATAGAAGCAATGGCATGTGGCTGCCCGGTTGTAAGTACAGACTGTCCCAGCGGGCCTGCAGAAATTCTTGATAATGGGACAATTGGCAAATTGGTTCCCGTTGGCGATCATAAAGCAATGGCGCAGGCTATTCTTGAAACGCTTAACTCACCCCATAACAGTGAACAGGTAATAGAGCAAGCCCAGCTTTTCTCATTCGAGATCGCGATTAATCAGTATGAACGTCTGATGACAACTGACATACATGATGAAGATAAAAAATCATAGCATAATGATCAAATGAAGCAGCCAGAAGAACTCATATGGACCCCCGAGATGGTGAAAAATTTCTGGGATCACCAATCATTAGAACCCGACGATTATTTCACATATCATCATAGCACTGAGATTACGCGCCTATTACAAAGGCATTTGAATAATAATGACACTGTCCTGGATTATGGTTGTGGCCCTGGTTTCCTTATCAAAATGTTACTGGATTCAGGATTTCGGGTAGCAGGACTGGATTATTCTCAAGCGACTCGTAGCAGAGTAAGATCCAGCTTCCCGCAAGAAGAAGGATTCATTGGCGTTTTCAGCCCGGATGAGATGATGGACTCAAATCTGTTATTCAATGCGGTCACTGTAGTCGAAGTCATTGAACATTTATATGATGAGCAGCTCAATGTGCTTCTAAAGAATGTACAATCCAGGCTCAAGGACAATGGTATTGTGCTGTTCACAACACCAAACGAGGAAGATCTTGCAAAAAGTTATATGCTTTGTCCTGTCAGCAACCAGGTATTTCACCGTTGGCAGCATGTTCGCGAATGGAGTACCGGCAAATTATCTGACTATCTCACTGAACAGGGTTTCGAAGTAATATTCTGTAAGGCCATGGATTTCAGCACTAGTTTCATGAAAAAGGGAAAAAAGAATGCTTTACACCAGACCTGGTCGGCACTAAAACGTCGCCTAAAATACAAGTTTAACCCTGGAAAAAAAGCACCACACCTGGTTGCCATTGCCAGAAAGGCTTTGTAATATCTTTCGTTAAATTTATTTTTCTCCCTTCTATAATCACACAATCACAC
>QIGV01000212.1 GCA_003230085.1 Gammaproteobacteria bacterium | reverse complement strand
CTCAACATTATCCAGTATAAATTGACGGATATTTTCACCTCTTTTCCGAACACCCACCATAAATCAACACCTTATTTGTCAACCTTAAAGAGAGTAATTGTCAACCTTATCGGGTGTATTGTCAACCCTATAGGTGTTACAATATTTACCAATGCCCTAACAATTAACTTAACATTGACCATTTTATACGCCGTTTCGTTTTCAGAAAAAAATTGTGAAATTTAAATGAGTACAGAAAATAAAATAGAATTTGCATTGTGCTGGTTTGATCAAGAGGAGTGGGAGAAGCTTGCTCAAGTCGACCCTGATGGTGTTGATAATTCGTATGAAGAATGGAAAAAAGGCGCAAATAAAGCAATTTCAAATGGTCAAAAAGTGAGGAAAATATCAATTAAAATAGCAGATCTAGTTAAATGGTGTGAAGAAAATGGAAAATCACCAAACAGCAGTTCAAGGTCTGAATATGTGGCAATGCTAGCTCAAAGAAGAAATGAGAATAAAAAAACATAAGGCGCTCAAGTGCGTTCCGGCCTCCGGCCTCCACCGGACGCGTAAACACGCCGTTTAGCTCAACGTTATGCATCTCAATAAACACCGAGTGATGAAATGAAAAAAGCGTTAGTTTTAGGCGCAAGTGGTGCCACAGGCCAATTGCTTGTGGAAATACTACTTCAGAAAGGTGTCGAGCTTATCGCCATTGTTCGTAATGCAAATTCAATGACAAACATAGATAGGTCTCGCCCAAGCTTACAAATAGTTGAAGCAGAAATATCCGAAATATCGGAAAGTGAACTAGCCCAGTATCTTAGAGAGTGTGAGGTAGTTCTTTCTTGTCTAGGTCACAATTTAACTTTTAAAGGTATGTTCGGTCATCCTAAGCGGCTAGTATCTGATGCTATTAAAAAAGTGGTGCAAACTATTGAGTCCATTAAAGCTGATAATAAATTTAAAATTATCCTCATGAATACAACAGGGAATAGCAATCGCGATATCCCTGAAAAGCCTCCTTATTCTCAAAGGATTGTTATTTCTCTATTGCGTTTTTTACTTCCTCCACATGTAGATAATGAAGAAGCTGCCGATTTTCTTCGCCTTCATGTTGGACAAAACAATAATAATATTGAGTGGGCAGCGGTTCGTCCCGATGCACTCATAAATGAGGATCAAGTAAGCCAATATGATATAAAAACTTCCCCTATTCGAAACGCAATATTTGATGCGGGCTCAACTAGCCGTATTAATGTTGCTGATTTCATATCTGAGCTAGCTGTAAATTCAGAGCTATGGAATGAATGGAAAGGGAAAATGCCAGTCATTTATAATCATGCATACAAGGCAAATCAAGCCGACGCCAAAAAGCGGCGCGGCAGATTTGCGACGTTATAAATTTAGGAGAGGTTTGTGCCAAACGGAAAGAGAATAGCGCTTCTTATTGATTGTGATAATGTCAGTCACAATTCAATAGAAGGCGTTCTGGAAGAACTTGCCAAATACGGTATGGTAAATGTCCGGCATGCACACGGTGACTGGAACAATCCGTCATTATCTGGTTGGGCGGATAAATTACATCCTCACGCCATAAGGCCTATGCAGCAGTTTGCATATACGAAAGGGAAAAATGCTACTGATTCCGCAATGATTATTGATGCCATGGATTTGCTTTATAGCAAGAATATTGATGCGTTTGCATTAATGACAAGTGATAGTGACTTTACGCCTCTCGTTTTAAGAATTCTTGAAAGTGGATTGCCTGTTTACGGGTTTGGCGAAAAGAAAACGCCTCAACCATTTGTTGATGCATGCTCTCCATTCATATATACAGAAAATTTAGTATCTGAAGAAAAGGATGATAAAAAAGCAAGCGTAAAGCCATTGGCGAAAAAGGATAAAAAGGCATTAAGAGCTGATACTGCGCTAGTCAGACTGCTCAGGATGGCTGCTGAACAAACAGCAGAGGACGATGGCTGGGCTCACATGAGCAAAGTGGGTAGCTACATATCAAACAACAATAGCTCATTTTCATCAATAAATTATGGATACAAGAAGCTTGGTGACTTAATAAAGGCTAGTGAGTTATTTAATATCGAAATGAGAAACAATGGTGCAGCCATGTATATTAAGGATGTTCGTCAATAAAATTTATAAGTCGTTCAAATTTCCAAATTGATTGGAAAAATGAGATTTCCTACAGCCTCTCCTTAGGAGAAAAAAACGGGAAGAATTATATGAGATGGTTTGTATATATATTGCTGCTATTCTTATCTTTTCCTGCTTATACGGATGAATTTAATGAGAATGAGATAAGGGAATTAGAATTAAGCATAAAGCATAATTTTAAAGCCTTTAATGATAGAGACATCAATGAATATATGAAAGATATTCACCCTGACTCACCAGTATATGCAGGAACCAAAGATTTATTATCAAAGTTATTTAAAATATACAGGTTAAAAATATCCCTTCTGGATATGAAACCATTAATGATTGATGAAGACTATTTCATATTACGCGCCAAGCAAAAATCTATAAAAATATCAGGTAAAGCGGCGTATGAAAATACTATAACGGATGTTTTGCATGTATATAAAAAATATAATAATAAGTGGGCATTATGGTCGAGTATGGTGCTGGATATTAAGTATATTGACAACTGATTCTAACCGAGAAGACAACAAGGGGCTAGCGGTTGGTTTTATTTTGAACCTGATTATTTTATACGTTCAAAAACGAACGATGAATAGGAGACGACAGCTATGACAAATGAAAACAAATCTGTACCACCGTCAGAGACAACGCAACAGGAAACTAAGGTCGAAGATGCAATTCATGAACAGGCGGCAGAGGAGCTGGACAAAGAGCCCGAGACGGAGGTTGTGAGCCTCGATAATTTTCTTGAAGAAAATGATGAGGGTGGAGACTGAGCGCCTATGCTACCTGGGGGAAAGTTCCCTCCATTCCACTCTGTTTTGTATAAAATAACAAGTTGGTAGGGTGTTATATTTCAAAAATATGATCAATGGTATTTACGTACAAATAAACGTACGATATAGCTGCATACGAGGTGTAGTGTGGTGTTATAAAAGTTGACAGATACAAGTGTCGGCTCAGTAGTAACGTCAGGTAATTGTGATACGGCCCATTTGCCTGACAACAAGGAAAAGTCATATAACAGGAGAAAGAAATGAAATGTAATGTGGGTACAATTGATCGAATCATTCGAGTAATTCTTGGTACGGGTATAATTGCAATTGGGGTCTATTTTCAATCATGGTGGGGGGCAATCGGCGCTGTTCTAATTATTACTGCAGCCATAGGTTGGTGTCCTGCTTATTTGCCTTTTGGTTTCTCCAGTTGCAAGAAGTGATTTGTCATTCAAGGCGCCGACCCTGACCAAGATTTCGTGACATCTCATGGCTACAGGTGAGCCGTATCATTGAGGTTATGACTTCTCCCATGGTATATAATGTCACCGATTATTGGGATGCCAAAACCTTACTTGATACGAGATCGTTGAACACAGAGCATCTGAAGAGGTCAATTTTTTTTAATGATTATTTCAATGGTCGATTTCCTGCAGTCTCGTAGGCATCAAAAACAATCATTTTAACGAGGATTAGAAAATGGCAAATGAAGGTTATCACGAACCAATAAATGAGCTCACAATCGAAACAAGGGATATGCATAGAGCAATTACATCGCTAATGGAAGAACTTGAAGCGGTAGATTGGTATAACCAGAGAGTTGATGCGTGTGAAAACGAAGAATTGAGAGCAATCCTTTCTCACAACAGAGATGAGGAAAAGGAACACGCTGCAATGGTTCTTGAATGGATTCGTCGACAAGATCCATCTTTTGACAAAGAGCTTAAAGACTATTTGTTTACCGAAAAAACGATTGCGCATAAATAAAAAAATATCACTCCCGTTAACCTGATCTTATTTTGCTGTCGTTGTCGTAGTGCTTGGGATGCAGGGAACCCAATGGTGTTGTCATTCCAGCGCAGGGCTGGAATCCAGCGGTTTCAACGACTTACTGGATACCGGCTCAAGCCCGGCATGACGATGTGGAGTTAATGGGACATTAGCAGTGATACAGCAGGTATTGAAAAATATATATAAGGGTTATGCAAACGTTCAGGTTTCGCTGCAATCAGGTGAAAACTTTGTTGTAATAATTCGAAGTACTACCAGCGCTGAAATAACAAACATACTCAAAATCACTTCTTCCATGCGGTATTCTCTATACCAGAGACTTATCAATTCGCCAATCAAGACGACAAGGGCTACATCTAGAATAAATGTAACCTTTACTCGTCCCATTAATAGATAAGATTTAAAAACTCTAATGAGTTCAAATGAAGCAAGAATAATTACGACATCTTTAATCATATTTTCCGCACCATTAGACCAATTGTCAGGATAAGAATGATATAGATTTAATAGTAAGTTAATGAAGCCAGAACCCATCCAGAGATAGATGGCTATCATCATGAGTCCTATAAAGAATCCTATTATACGTGAGTGCCATTCGTGGTTTAATATGAATGTTTTATAGGTTGGGGTGCTACTAGAGGTATTATCAGCCATTATATATCGATGAGATAAAAACCAGAGATTACAAGACTAATATTACAAATAGATGAAAAATCCAGTCATAGCAGATAACAAGCCAGTAAAAGTTAGCCTCTCCAAGGGGCAGGAGTACCATTTCTGTACCTGTGGTAAGTCGAAGAGCCAGCCCTTTTGTGATGGCTCACATGTGGGCACATCGTTCACCCCGCGAGTGATTGTCTCTGATGAGGAGCAGGAAGCTTATCTGTGTGCATGCAAACATACACGCAACACACCTTTTTGCGACGGTAGTCATGAGCGGTTTTCTGATGACCAGATAGGACAGGAGGGCCCTGGCATTGCGGCCGATGAAAGCCCTGTTCCACAAGTGCGTGCAACGAAAGAAGAGCCAACTGTAGAGTTTATCCATCAACTTGCCAGGGAAGGGTTATCTGTAATGGGTCATCATGGTCCGATGGGCGCTATGGGCGTCCCACGAGACCGGCTCCCACACTGGGATGATATTCAAGTTATGGTAGCTCAATTACACAAGAAACCACTTATGGAAGATATGGATATTGCTTCGGAATTAGTTATTGGACCGAATGCGAAAAAACCCCTTGTGCTAGAGATCCCATTATTTGTCTCTGACATGAGCTATGGTGCACTGTCCGAGGAGGCGAAGGTCGCTTTGGCAAAAGGTGCAGAATTAGCAGGCACTGGTATCTGCTCAGGGGAAGGCGGGATGCTTCCGGAAGAGCAGGAAGCCAATAGGCGGTATTTCTATGAACTGGCCAGTGCAAAATTTGGCTATAACGAGACTTTACTGGAAAAAGTCCAGGCTTTTCATTTCAAAGGAGGACAAGGGGCCAAAACGGGAACGGGCGGCCATCTGCCTGCTGCGAAGAATATTGGGAAGATATCTGAGGTGCGTGGCATACCCGAAGGTGAGCCGGCCATCTCGCCACCTACTTTTAGTGATTTCGATACACCAGCAGAATTCAGACAGTTTGCAGACCGGGTACGTGACATTACGGGAGGCATTCCAGTCGGCTTTAAACTGAGTGCAAATCATATTGAACGCGATATTGAGTTCGCCCTACAGGCGAGTGCAGACTACATCATTATTGATGGGCGTGGTGGTGGTACAGGAGCCGCCCCATTAATGTTCCGTGATCACATTAGCGTGCCAACCATTCCGGCACTGGCGCGTGCACGACATTATCTCGATAAGCAAGGTGTTGGCAGGAAAGTTACATTGATCATCACGGGCGGATTGCGAGTACCCAGTGACTTCATCAAAGCAATGGCCCTGGGAGCAGACGGGATCGCTATAGCAAATAGCGCAATGCAGGCAATTGGCTGTATCGCTGCAAGAATATGTGATACGAACAACTGTCCAGCCGGTATAGCGACGCAAAAACCCGAATTACGGCAAAGACTAAATATTGAGAATTCTGGGCAGAGACTTGCTAATTATTTGAATTCATCAGTTGAGTTGATGAAAGTCATGGCCAGAGCATGTGGCCATTCACATTTAAATAAATTTAGCAGTGATGATATTGCTACCTTTGATTTCAAGCTTGCACAATTGTCGGGGATTCCCTTTTCTGGGTTTGATCCTGAGAGGCCATAATGTTGAGCAAGGTGCTGGGAACTTTCCCCTCTACTTGAGAAAGATCAACAGCCTGAACGTAGTTTCAGGTTAGTGCCATAACCGAAAACGGAGAGCAAGTAACTCAAGCCGACCAAAAACTCTTAACCATTACTATTTTTTTGTAGTATTCTACCGGACACTAGAAAAACCACTTTCCGGCCGGGTTTCTGGTTGGTTATTAAAGCATTATGCTCAGTTATTACACATCAACCTAAACATAAGGGAAAAGTTATGAAAATCAAATTATTAATCCTTGGAACTGCGATGCTGTTTACAATCGGTTCTATAGCTACGATGGCCTTCGCAAGTCCAGATCAGAAACATGGCGAAGAAAAAAGTGCTCATCAAGAAGATGGGGAAGGTGACCACGCGGAGGGACACACGGGCAGCATGAGCGTTATTATGCAAAGGCTAAAACGTGAACTTGGCGATAAATACAATCAGCCCGTACCCACCGCCACCAAAGAACAACTGGCATCTGGGAAAAAAATATATGCTAAATCGTGTGTAGCCTGTCACGGTGAGAGCGGCAAAGGAAACGGTCCGGCCGCTGCGGCCTTTAAGCAAAAACCCGCTGACTTTACCGATCCTGAACACTCAAGATTTTATTCTGACCAGGGGCGTATGTATATCATCAAAAAAGGCATTACAGGCACACCCATGTCAGGTTGGGAAGCTGTACTCAATGAAAAAGAAATCCAGTCAGTACACGCCTATATTCGTTCACTAAGAAGTCCCGAAAAGGAAGGGAAACAGGGGCACGATGATCATCATTGAATAACGTGAATTACTTTACCGTTTCTATGAACACTTTCCGGAGGTAGAACACCGCCCAGTTGTGCATAAAAATACGTCCTGGTGTCAGGGTTGAGCTGCAGAGAAAGTATTTATTTTTTGCAGTACACTCCCCTGGTACTTTCCAGGCCAGTCGCATTTCTGGTCGTTAACCTGACAGAAAACTGGTTACTTCGCCTTGAGACATACAAACTACTGGATGTTGTGAGAAATGAAGATATGGGTAGATGCTGATGCCTGTCCAGCCGTGATTAAGGAAATTTTATTCAGGGCGGCAAATAGAACAGAAGTACCCATAACACTGGTTGCTAACCATATTTTGCATATACCTCTATCACGGTTTATCACTTTCTTACAGGTTCCCGCTGGCTTTGATGTTGCAGATGCTGAGATTGTTAAACGCCTGGCCGCTGGCGATCTTGTCATAACAGGCGATATTCCTCTGGCTTCGGAGGTAATTGATAAAGGTGCTCATGCCTTAAATCCTCGAGGAGAGCGGTATACAGCTGAAAACATTAAAGCGCGTTTAAATATGCGAGATTTCATGGATACACTCCGAGCCAGTGGAATTAATTCTGGTGGCCCCCCCGCGTTAAGTAAAAGTGATCGACAATCCTTTGCCAATGAACTGGACAAATTCTTGACCCGGTTTGCAACGAATTAATCAAAATAAACTTTCAAGAGGCGAGACGATGCTGAACAATATAATAAAATATCTCATAACTTTTTTCTTTCTCATGGTGGCCTTAAGTGCAAGTGCTGTAGAGCCATCAGGTGACATGAATCTGATAATTGCCAAGGATAAAATCCGCGTACATGCGCGCTATTATCGGGCAATGAATAATAATCATAAAATCGCATTATTGTTTCACCAGGCAGGCTCCAACTCCATGGAATATGAACCGATTTTGTCGGCTTTTCATATTTTGGGTTTTGATACCCTGACAGTAGATCAACGTTCAGGGGGTACGCGCTGGGGTGTTGACAATATGACTGTCAAGCGTCTGGGGGAATCGACCGAGTACGCAGAGGCCTATCCCGATCTTGAGGCCGCTTTACAGTACGCTATAAAGCGTAAATATAATAAGATACTTGTTGTCGGGAGTTCGTACTCAGCATCATTGGCAATCGTTTTGGCCAGTAAGAACCCAGACAAGATTCTAGCGGTGGCAGCTTTTTCCCCCGGTGAGTATTTTCCTGACAAGAACTGGATTAAAACTGCTGCTGCGAGGTTGAAAGTTCCTCTGTATATCACAGGGGCGCCTAATGAAAGGCAGCGGGTTGAAGAGGTTATCATCAAGGCAAAAGGTAATGATGTCACCTACTATCGGCCAACGAACTCTGTTCATGGCATATCTTCATTGCGCAAGGACCAGAATCCAGAAGGCTATAAAAGCAATATGGAGAACTTTTCAAAATTTCTGAAGCGCTTCAAGTGACCGACCAGGGGTACCCGTCAATTCAATACAACAAAAAAGCCCCGCACTGATGCGGGGCTTTTTTGTACTCATGAATTATTCAGAAATTTCCTGAATCTTACATCATACCGCCCATGCCACCCATGCCGCCCATGCCACCCATATCTGGCATAGCGCCACCAGCATCATCGCTGGGTTTATCAGCAACCATCGCTTCAGTGGTGATCATCAGGCCCGCAATAGATGCCGCATTCTGCAGAGCTGTACGGGTTACCTTAGTCGGATCGAGGATGCCCATTTCGATCATGTCACCGTATTCACCGGTCGCCGCGTTGTAACCGAAGTTACCTTTGCCTTCTGCGATCCTGTTAACGACGACGGAGCCTTCTGCTCCGGCATTGGCAACGATCTGGCGCACTGGATCCTCCAGCGCACGCACTGCAATAGTGATACCAACGTCCTGGTCGGGGTTATCACCTTTGATCTTTTTAACAACGCTGGAAATACGAATCAGCGCTACACCACCACCGGGTACTACGCCTTCCTCTACTGCAGCACGGGTAGCATGCAGAGCATCTTCTACGCGTGCTTTTTTCTCTTTCATTTCGACTTCTGTTGCCGCACCAACCTTGATTACAGCAACACCTCCGGCCAATTTGGCTACGCGTTCCTGCATTTTTTCCTTATCGTAGTCAGAAGTAGCCTCTTCTATCTGGGTACGAATCTGAGAGACACGGGCGCTGATATCATCATGGCTACCTTCGCCGTCGATGATGGTTGTGTTTTCTTTAGTAACCTGAATGCGCTTGGCGCTACCTAGCTGCTCGACGGTAGCCGTTTCCAGACTCAGTCCGACTTCTTCAGAGATTACCTGTCCCCCTGTGAGGATGGCGATATCTTGCAGCATGGCCTTACGCCGGTCACCAAAACCTGGAGCCTTAACGCCGCAAACTTTGACGATGCCACGAATATTATTTACGACCAGTGTGGCGAGCGCTTCACCCTCAATGTCTTCAGCAATAATCATCAACGGACGACTTGCTTTGGCTACGGCTTCAAGGATTGGCAGTAGTTCACGGATATTGGATATTTTCTTCTCGTTGATAAGGATCAACGGATTTTCCATGTCAGTAGTCATGCTGTCCTGGTTGTTTACGAAATAAGGTGACAGGTAGCCGCGGTCAAACTGCATGCCTTCAACGATATCCAGTTCATTGTCCAACGCAGTACCTTCTTCGACTGTGATAACGCCTTCCTTGCCTACTTTTTCCATTGCCTTTGCAATGATGTCACCAATTGCGGTATCAGAATTTGCGGAAACGGTGCCAACTTGTGCGATTTCCTTGTGATCAGAGCATGGGCGAGACAGGTTTTTCAGCTCATCGGTAGCGGCAATAATGGCCTTGTCAATGCCACGCTTGAGATCCATAGGGTTCATGCCGGCGGCAACAGATTTCAGGCCTTCACGTACCAGTCCCTGTGCCAGAACGGTCGCTGTCGTGGTGCCGTCACCGGCGATGTCGGAGGTGCGGGAAGCAACTTCTTTCAGCATTTGCGCACCCATATTTTCGAACTTGTCATCCAGCTCTATTTCCTTGGCAACGGAAACGCCGTCTTTGGTCACTGTTGGTGCACCAAAGGCTTTGTCCAGTACGACGTTGCGGCCTTTAGGACCGAGGGTAACTTTTACTGCATCTGCCAGGATATTGACACCGG
>QIGV01000180.1 GCA_003230085.1 Gammaproteobacteria bacterium | reverse complement strand
ATTGGAACTAAAGCTTACTCAGATATCATGGGGCAACCACTAGTTTGATTATTTAGTGAGGCAATACGGACCGGACAGGTTAATTGTCGCCGAACAATATCGTTGAGCACCTGAGAAACGTATTAAAGTCCCATATATTTTCTTGGGAAATTATTGGTACCTTTCGAGCAAAAACGACCCTAAAGGGATATCGCACAGTGACGGAGATATGCTCTAGAAAACCCTGGGAAGTCCAAACCCCCCTAGTTTTCATTGTGGAATAGCAGTGTAAGGAGAAGGGCAACGATGGTAGCGGAAGTACAAGAACGAGTTGAGACTGTGAATATGTCGCCAGAAGATGTCTCCGTGAAGACTTCTGAAATCTATGAGACAATTCTTCGCCAGTCTGAGTATTTCGATGCTGGGAACTTCACGGTCATTCATGAAGATGATCTGAAAAATCTATTCGATCTGTACGACCGGTTATTTTTTGCGGGGGACTGCAGAGCATTGTTGCAAGACATCCCGCTCTCATTTCGATTATCGAAGAGGATGACGCAAGCGGCAGGCAAAATGGTGCGTAGTAAATCTCGAAACGATGCTGGTATAGGTTGTCAGTTGAAATACGAGATAGTCATTTCAGCGACGCTACTGTTCAATGCTTTCCGGGGCGAGAACCGACCCATAGTCTTGTGTGGTATTCAGGCTAGAGATCGCTTGGAGGTCCTACAGCGGACCCTCGAGCACGAAATTACCCATCTCATTGAGATGCTGATTCGGGGGGATTCAAGCTGCTCAGAAAAGAGGTTTCAGTCAATTGCCAGCAGGTTCTTCGGCCATACTGAGCACACGCATCAGCTTGTTACATCACGCGAGCGAGCATTCACAAAATTTGGCATTAAACCAGGCGATTGTGTTTCATTTCATCTGAAGGGGCAGTGTTTTGTTGGGATTGTCAGCCGCATAACAAAGAGGGCGACGGTTTTGGTTGAGGATGAGCGAGGTATGGGATATTCGGATGGAAAAAGGTACACAAGGTTCTACGTGCCGGTAAGGATGTTGGAACGGGTATCAGGGTAACCATGATAGGACCCTGGTAATTGCATCCAACGATCAGATGAGGATTTAGGCAACGGCCAGTCCTCTAGGGTTTTAGCTTACGATTTGGTGTCCATGTATGGTGGATGTAACTACTGCACTTAAGGTGATGGTGTTAAATTGCGCCGAAAAATGAGCCAAAAACAGCTAAAAGTTGCATTGATCATTGACCCATCAAGAGTCGCCTCAACAAGGGCCAATGATCAGTGTAAATGCTGGGTCAGATTTGAATGCAACACCCATGAGTATATGATCCTTCCGGACGAGCTGAAACGGCTGGGAATGGGGGAGACCATCATCGTCAATAAACAAACCTTTGCGGTCAACAGCGTCATGATTCGGTAATCGGCTATTTAGGGCGATTGAATGTGTCGACTGTTTAAGGTTGGCTGTCTGATGCCGTTATATGATTGATCCCATAATGGGATCATGCTAGTATTGGGTTATGAGAGTCATCGCAAAGTCTAAGCTCAGGGAGTTTTGGGAGCGTAGCCCTCAATACCGTGATGCGAAGAAGCAGATGACGGAATGGTATAACTATTGTACCAATGCGCAATGGGGTTCACCGCACGCACTTAAAGCCGATTTGCGCACTGCCAGCATATTAAAGAACAACCGGGTTGTTTTTAATATTTGTGGCAATAAGTATAGAATTATTGTTCTAACCGATTATTTAAGACATGGAATGCTTATAAAATTCGTGGGAACTCACAAACAGTATGATGAAATCAAAGACGTTGAGAAACTATGAGGTCTACTATGAATGTAAAACCGATTAAAAACAAAACCCAGTTAAACCATGCGCTAAAGCGCGTCGATGAACTTTGGGGCGCAAAACGTAATACAGCAAAGGGCGATGAGCTTGATATTTTAATGCTGTTGGTTGAGAAATATGAGGAAGAACATTATCCCATGCCGCCGTCTGATCCTGTTGAGGCGATCAAGTTTTTGATGGAGCAGAAGAATCTGACGCGAAAGGATCTGGAACCGTATCTGGGTGCGAGAGGCCGTGTTTCTGAGGTTCTGAACAAGAAACGTACCCTGACATTGCCAATGATCAAGAAATTGCATGAAGGGTTGAATATTCCTTATAACTGTCTTATTGCCTAGCACGAAGAAACTGCTGTAGGGGTGCTGATATCGAAGAAGGACAGGAAGTGAAAGGAGAATGCTATGGCGATTACATTGCGTGACAAAATGAAATCCGTAGGAAGCCCGCGCCGCAAAAAGGTCGAAGCGCGCGTTGAGCAGATTATTGCGGAGGAGATGGTCTTGCGCGAGCTGCGTAAAGCCCACTATCGTACGTAGGCAAGCATGGCCAAGCAGCTTGGTATTAGCCAGGATGGTGTTTCGAGGCTTGAGCAGCGCAGTGATCTCCTGCTTTCAACTTTGCGCAATTATGTCGAGGCGATGGGCGACAATCTTCATCTGGTTGCAGAGTTTCCTGAACAGCCACCAATAATGCTGGCCAGCTTTTCTGACATGGAGGATGATCAGCAGTCACGGTAGCCCGAATGTCGTAGGTTCAAATCCTGCCCCCGCTACCAATTAAGATAGAACATTCAATTAGTTATCCCCGTCGGTTATATTTTTTAGTTTTCTGGCTGTAAATCCCCCGTGACCAATCTGTGCCCTGTGTATGGCGAATTAGTAAATCAGGCACAAATCGGTGTTTGAAAAAGGCCGCCACAGTGATTTTTACAGCCAAACTGATCCAGTTTGGCGAGCCTTGATCTAGAAATATCGCTGTATTGATCGGGTGGGGTACCATCAAGAGAGGTATGGACACGATGCTGGTTGTAATAGATCTTGGATGCATCTAATTTTCTTTCCAGATCTCTGTTATTCCAGAACAGCGTGTGATCAAGGTACTCTCGTCGAATGGTACCGATCAATCACTCTATATACGGATGAGAGATTGGTGTGTAGGGAACAGTCTTGATCTCTTCTATCCCCATGATTCTGAGATTGGCCTGCCATCGGTGAAATTTGAATAAGGGATCATTGTCGGTACTGAGATATTTCGGTTTTTTCTTGCCAGAGATCGCGTGATTGAACATGCGGTAGGCTACTGGACCATCAACCGCACCGGCGTGCACGCTCAAGCCTATTATCTGACGGTTCCATTGATCCGTTACCAGCATAACCCAATGTGACTTGAGTATGATCGATTCGCATTTGAATAGATCGACGCTCCATAGACTGTTCTTCATGTTGCCAATAAATGATTACCAGGATGGTCCATTACGGTTATTCGGATCCGGTCTATAGTATTTCTCCAGAATGCGGCACCACATCCTTGTTGATCTCAATGCCGAAGGTATATGTGATGATCTGAGCGATTCTTGGACAGCCAAATTGTGGATTACGATGTTTGATGGCTTGATGGCAATTGCATATTTGGCAATCCTGGCGGAGGACATGAGCATTGCCAGCCAGCCCATCAGCAATCGATCAAGGGTACTCAGATTAGGTGCTCTGTGGCGTGATCTGCAAATTACCAGCAACTGCTGCTTTAGGAGGAGATTTTCGGCAATTAATCCTTTGCGCCCGCCCGGACTGGTTTGTCTGACAAGTAATGTCAGGAGGTGGATAAGGAAAACAGCCAGTGATCTCATTCATCAGATCATAGATACAAGGTCAGGACAGTAAAGAGTGTAATTTAAGGCAGGATTATGTTTGCATTAGGAATTTGCCATGTGCGACGTCATGGAAATCTTTACGCAACCCGTGAGTGTACACGCTTCTCTATCTCAGGCCATGTTGTACGCTGTGCTATGCGTAGTCATAATCAGCCTGTAAGCTGATCCATATCTCGGGAGAGACATTAAAATATTTACCGAGTCTTAGAGCCGTATCCGCCGTGATGGCGCGTTTGCAATTAACGATACCGCTGATACGGCTCGGCGGTACCGCGATATCTCGAGCAAGTTGGTTAATGCTGATCGCCATCGGTTTCATGAAATCCTCCAGCAGTATTTCACCGGGGTGGATGGGATCAAGCAGCTTTTGTTTTGCGGTCATAGTTCACCTCAATGGTAGTCGACTATCTCTACGTTACTAGCGTCTCCGTCCTTCCAGGTAAAACAGATCCGGTATTGATCATTTATGCGAATACTATATTGGCCTTCGCGATTCCCTTAGCAGATCATAGGTAATCTCGATGGTGTCATGCGTTACCTTGAGGTCCTTGATGCCCAGCAATATCTTAAGCCGGGGCTCGACCTTCAAAAAGCTGAATGCAATTGCCCTCTCAATCAGCGACAATGAAGCGGTCAAACAGATGAATGAGGCCAAACGTAAACTCTTCAAGACCATCTTTGAGCAGGAACGGGGTGCTGCCTGATTTGCCTCTTCAGGACAACTCTCTACCTCTGAGTTTCAGGGCCATTTATAGAATTAGAATAGACTTTGATATTGGTATGGCGCCATAAAAATTTTATGATTTATCAATGGAATCTTCCCAGATTTCTTGAATCAATTCGCTATCGAGTCGGCGGACATTGAGAACGAGTAATATTTGCAGGAGTAGCTGAGCACCTAAGATGCCTTTGTGGACTTTTGATCTAAGATTGTCCGGTGTCTGGCTAATATTTATTTGTGCTAGTCGATGGCTTAATTCTTTGTAATCCACCGATTTTTTGCTCATTTCTGATCGGATAAACTGCTTTACAACCTTATTCCAAGTGGGCGTGTTATATTTAGTGTGCATGAGGAGTGTTCTACTTTTGGTTAGAATGTACAGGAGATTTCAGGTTTCGTATGTGTAATATAATTCACAAATAGCGATAATAGTTGACTTTTAGTTAAGTTGACATTATCTTGTTTTTCAGCGCTGGTAGCAACCAGTTCGAACGAGAAAATTAGGGGTCAATATGAGTTGGGAAATTAAAACGTTATCAGAGTTTCTAGATAAGGATGAGAGCCTGGCAGTATCTCAGGAAGGGGACTGTCTCTTTCTCACAAATGAGCATGGTATCGACGCTTACGTTTCGTTAGGTGGCGACCAGATTATTGTTGAATCTTTGCTGTTTGCAAAATCTCAGGTATCCAATACGGCCGCTTTAAATGATGCCGTGTTACGCACCCACAAATTTTTCCCTTTAACAACAGTAGGGGTTGTCAATGTGGAAAATGCAGAGTATTACGCTGCATTTGGCGCGCTATCGATCAATTCGAGTGAGGATAGCATCCGCCTCGAGATCGATTTTTTATTCCAGAATGTCGAGGTCATGCTCGATGCCTATGAAGAGTTTATTACATAAATAGAGAGGTAAATGCCCCATGAGTGTTTGGACAAGATTATTTTCCGCGGTAAAAGGCGGCGTTAACGAAGCGGCAGAAGCCGCAGCGGACTCTCAAGCCTTGCGCATTTTGGACCAAGAAATTCGGGAAGCTGGAAACGAATTGCGCCGGTCAGAGGAATCATTAACAACCATTATCGCCAAACAAAAGCTTGCTAAACGGAAAATGGATGATCTTAACGCCAGTGTGATTGAACATGAAAGTTACGCTAGCCAAGCGCTTGAAAAAGGGGATGAAAACCTGGCGTTGGAGATTGCCGAAAAAATTGCCGACTTGGAAACGCAACGGGATACGGAGCAGGAGTTTTTGGCGCAATTTGAATCCTCATCAATGAGTCTGCGTAAATCGATCAAGGATGCAAAGGTCAACCTTCGGCGGATGAAGCAACAAGTCGATACGGTGAAGGCAACGGCTTCCGTTCAGAAGGCGCAAACAGCCGTCTCATCACGGCATCTTGGCGCTAATTCTAAAATGAAAACGGCTGCCGATTCTTTGGAGCGCATCAGATCGAAACAACAAGAACGCCAGGCCGAGCTTGAAGCCGCAAAAGAGCTAGCCTCTGACGAAAGTGGCGATGGACTGGGCGCGAAATTAAAAGCCGCAGGCATCGTCGGCTCTACATCAAAGGAAGATATACTCGCCCGGATTAGAGCTAAAAAAGGCTAAATTTTTGTTAACGTAAATCAGATAGGGCTATTGCAGTCAATGTAGTTCATATGCATGTACTGATAGCATTACGGAGAGTCTTATCAAAGTACATGATGTCATTTGGTTGGCGCGGGATTTTTGTCTCCCTTGTTGTCTATATGACCATCGCATGGCTATTGCTATTCCTTTCTGGCGAAAAGGAAATTATCGCCGCCAATACGTTTTTTTACTGGATCTTGGTGACGGCATCCACCGTCGGTTATGGCGATATATCACCGACCACCACGGTGGGAAGACATGTGGTGGCGTTTTACATTATCCCTTTAGGTATTGGCTTATTTGCCCTGATCGTGGGGCGAGTAGCCGTTTTTGTATCAAGTCAGTGGAGAAAAGGCGTAATGGGCTATAAAACGCTCCAGGTTCAAGAACATATCTTAGTCATTGGATGGAATCAGCAACGCACCTTATTGCTCCTGAATCTGCTGTTGGCGGAGCTGAAGCAAGGTAAACAGAAGCAGATTGTACTTTGCGCGACCAAAGATGTTGAGAATCCATTGCCGGAAGTCATTGAGTTTATTAAGGTAAGAGTTTTTAATGATCAAGATGACATGGGGCGAGCTTGCGTTGATAAAGCATCAACGATTATTATCGATACACCCCTGGATGACGTCACCATGACAACCGCATTGTTTTGTTACAAACAAAACCCTACGGCCCATATCATTGCCTATTTTATGGATGAATCATTAAGTGCTTTATTGAAATCACACTGCCCAAGAATTGAATGTACGCCCTCTGTTTCAGTTGAGATGCTTGCAAAATCAGCGATGGACCCAGGTTCAAGTGCTCTTCATCAACAATTGCTTAATGCAACTCGTGGGACAACCCAGTATTCTATCGTATATCCCGTGAATTGCTCGGTGACCAAGGTGGATCCGATTTTTAAAGGGCTAAAAAAACACCATAATGCGACATTTATAGGCGTAAAGAAGGTAAAAGATGGGGAGATGATTCTTAATCCTGAGCTGGATGTCACTATCGAGCCTGGTTGTACGCTCTACTATATCGCTGAAACCCGTATTAAAAATATTGACTGGCAGACATTGGATGTTTGACTTTTTCAAAAAGAAAGAAGCTGAAAGCAAGAAGCCCGTAATGCCAGAAATACTAGGTTTGCGCTTAGGTGGCGCGGTAGAATTGAACGCACTTAAATTGCGCTTGATAGACGATCAGACCACATTTGAAAATGTGTCTAAAATACAGATGATTCAAGCCGTTGGCGTTGTTAAGCTCGATGAACACGCTACCATTGTGCGTTATTACACGGATGATGATGGTTTTTTCCAAGTGATTCTAAATGGCGGTATGACAGAGAATCATATCGAAGATCTAAAATTATGGTTCTTTTTTGATACACAAGGCGTGTCAAATGATGTTGAATGGGAGAAGCAACTTAAAAGTGGGATAAGCAAACCTGATTATGAACTGGGGGGGCAGAAATTTTATTGTGTCTGGAACGAGGCTAGTGGTAACAGCCCGCCTGTGTCGATGACGGAAACCACGACCTGTTCCGATGGCAGTGAGTCAACTACTGACCAGTTTGTGATGCTCTATGAGCGGGAAAGTAAACCTGATTTTTTCGAATTTCTAATGATTTCGGGGGAAGAAAGAATTATCGACTACCAACCCGAACGCTGTATAGTGATCAGCACGGGCATCAATCTTAGCAGCGCCGATTTTGAGATAATAAGTTAACAGAGGACGACACATGCTGGAACTTCAAGAATCTATTTCGGGACTCGGTCCTTTCGCCATCTATTTTGGCTTATCCCTGGTGGCATTGGTCATCTTCAAAAAAGTTTATACGCTGATCACGCCATATGATGATTGGCAGTTGGTTAAAGATCAAAATATGGCGGCGGCAGCTGCTTTATCTGGCGCCATTATCGGGTTTTCTATTGCGCTTTCAGGCGCGGCGTCTCAATCCGTCTCAGTCCTTGATTTTTCTATCTGGGCGGTGGTCGCCCTCGTTGCCCAGCTGATCGCCTTTGCTTTGGTGCGGATGTTCATGCCAAAAATTGTGTCGCGAATTAAAGAGGGTGAATTGCCCGCTGGAATAGTTCTGGGTGGTGTATCTATCGCCATTGGTTTGCTCAATGCAGGTAGCATGACCTACTAACGGGGGGGCTATGAAACGTACAAAACAGATTAATCTTACTGCTATGCGGAAGGCCGTTTCCTCGAAGTCCGTGGCGCTTGCCGGCACGCTGTTAATAGCGGGTTGTGGCAGCAGCAATCAAGAAGCAGTAATATACAGCACCGTCGAGCAATGTGTCGCCGAGAGCCCGGATTCACGCGTTGAGTGCGAAAAGGCTTATGATAACGCCGTAGCGGAAGCAGAGCGCACCGCACCTAAATACAGCTCGCAACGGGCTTGTGAAATGGAGTTTGGCTACCGGCAATGTGCGCAAAGCCAAAGTAACAGCGGCTGGTTTTTACCTGCTTTGGGTGGTTTTATGGTAGGACGGCTTGCGGGCGGCGGCTATAATTATGGGCGACCATCGCCACTATTCGGTTATCGTAATTCTTGGATCGGTGCTGATGGAACGTCTTACGGCAGCCGCGCCAATCGGCGTGTCAATGTATCCAAAGAGGCTTTCAAATCCAAACCGACCACGGCGCGTACGATATCCCGGGGTGGTTTTGGTTCGAAAATTCAGGCTAAATCATCTTGGGGAAGTTCACGCAGTCGTGGTTTTTCTTTTGGTGGTTAATCTGCCTTTTGCAATTTAACACGCGCCCTCGCTTGATCTTTGATTACACAAGCATTATTCCCTGATCGATCATCACGCGCTGAGTCGAGATAGATGGGTAGCGCATGCTGAGAATTCATTGTGACGAGCGTCCTCATTGGCGCGATCAGGCGCATGAATACGGATTTAAGTTCCACACCATGCATGGCGAGCCCTACTGGGATGAAACCGCCTATTATCAGTTCACCCTGGAACAAATTGAACGAGATATAGAGGACCCAACTGCTGAAATTCACCAAATGTGTTTGGCTGTTGTTGATCAAGTCGTGCGTGACGACGCCCTGTTGCGTAAGTTTCAAATTCCGGAGCTTTACTGGGAAATAGTTGCCAATTCATGGGCCAATTCTGAGCCAAGCCTATATTCCAGAATAGACTTGGCCTATCACGGAAAAGGGCCTGCAAAACTCTACGAGAATAATGCCGACACGCCAACCAGCCTGTATGAAACAGGTTTTTGGCAGTGGCTGTGGTTAGAAGATAAAGCGAAAAATGGCCAGATCGCTCAGCATGCCGATCAATTCAATTCTCTTCAAGAAAAATTAATAGATCGATTTGCCGTCATGGCCCGGCAGCACCCTGACGAAACACTGCATTTCTCCTCTTGCAAAGATACTGAAGAAGATCGTGGCACCATTCAATACTTGGAAGATTGTGCTGAGCAAGCGGGCATCAATTGCAAATTTGTGCATGTTGAGGATATTGGCCACGGTGAAGGCGATTTCTTTACCGATACTGATGACCAAGTAATTAGCTGGATGTTTAAACTTTATCCTTGGGAATTTATGTTTCGCGAAGAATATGGGCCATTATTATTAAAGGCCGATGTCAGTTTTATCGAACCTTATTGGAAAGCGATTCTTTCAAACAAAGCGCTTCTACCTCTGTTATGGCAACGGTTCCCCAATCATCCCAATTTACTTCCAGCGTATTTCGAAGAAGATATTCAGCATGCCAAATTAACGCATTACGTTAAAAAGCCTATTTTTTCTCGTGAAGGCGCCAACGTTTCTATTATTGAAAACGGGAAACAAACCTATTCTGCTGGTGGTCCGTACGGTGAAGAGGGCTACATCTACCAGGCCTATTACCCGCTCCCTCAGTATGCTGATAACTACACTCTGGTGGGTTCATGGCTTGTGGATGACCAGCCAGCCGGTATATCCGTACGAGAAGATAAACACCTTATTACGCAAGATTTGTCTCGTTATCTACCGCACATTATCCTATAGACTCTTTCCAAAGTCAGGTGGCAAGTTGCTGTAATTCTTAATGAGTGACAGAATAAACTACGCATTT
Organism: Gammaproteobacteria bacterium; assembly: GCA_003230085.1. Classification (GTDB taxonomy): domain Bacteria; phylum Pseudomonadota; class Gammaproteobacteria; order SZUA-140; family SZUA-140; genus SZUA-140. The sequence goes on along the minus strand of QIGV01000180.1, from coordinate 126 downwards.
ATTGACCCTCTGAAACGAATCGAGAACAACTGTTAGGCGACAATTAACCTGTCCGGTCCGTATTGCCTCACTAAATAATCAAACTAGTGGTTGCCCCATGATATCTGAGTAAGCTTTAGTTCCAAT